>VGFD01000677.1 GCA_016868975.1 Armatimonadota bacterium
CCGCTGGCCAGCGGATTGTACGCGGTCGTGCGTTACCTGCGGACTGAGGACGGCGGCGGCACCGGACTCGCGGTGGCCGATCCGGCTGGATATTTCGCCGACCTCGTCCGCCACCTCACAAAGTTGCAGCCCATGCTCCTGGCGGTGGACGACATCCACTGGACCAGCGCCGCCGACAAGCGGACCCTTTCTCGGCTGCTGGTCGGCACCCGCGACTGCCGCGTGCTTTCCATCATGACCTATCGCGAGGAGCAGGCGGCGGGCATCCAGGAATATCTGGACGCGCTGCACGCCGAGTGCGCGGTCACCGACCTGCGGCTCGGCGCGCTGAATTACGAGGCGTGCCGCGCGCTGGTCAGCGAGAATTTCGTGGGCGCGGAATTTCCGGACTGGCTGGTGCGCGCAATTCACACCCGCTCGCGCGGCGTGCCGCTCTACGAAGTGGAAGCGCTGCGCTGCCTTGTGCTCGACGGCACGGTCCGCTTCGATCCGGCCGAGGGCTGGAAGGCCGACGACGCGCTTGCCGCCGAGGCGCTCAACAGCCTGCCGGGCACCGCCAGCGGACTGGTCGCGCACCAGGTAAACGGCCTGCGCCTTCACGAGCCAAACGCATTTCGAATATTGCAGGACAGCGCCGTCCTGGGCAACGACGCCACGCTGGAAATTCTTGCGGCGCAGAGCGACCTTCCGCAAAATGAAGTCGAGAACGCGGTTCGGCTGCTCGTCACCCGGGGAATTTTCCGGGAAACGCCCGGCCCGCACGTTGCGGTGGAATTTTCCCATCCCTTGAAATCCGAGGTCGCGATGCCTGGCCCGTTGGAGCAGATCGAGCGCCACGCGAAGGCCGCCGAAGCCATCGCCCGCGTCGCGCCAGACGCGATGGCCGGCTCGGTTGCCAATCATCTGGTGGCCGCCGGCCGCCGTCCCCAGGCCTACCCATGGTTTTTGCGGCAGGCGCGGCACAGCGAAAAAAATGGCGCGCATCAGGACGCGCTCTCGGCATACGAGCAGGCCGCCCGTCTCGTAGACGATCCGGAGGTGAGCGCTTCGCCGGAGGAAACCTTCCGCCCGCTGCTCGCGCTGCTCATGGAGCGGGGCAGCGCGCCGCGCTCGCTGGCGGTCGCGGAGACGGTGCAAGATCTCGCCTCGCGCAAAAATGATCGCGCGCTGGAGAGCGAGGCCGCGGTGGCCCGAGCGCGCAGCCTCTCCCGGCTGGGCCGCGATCTCGAAGCGCTCCAGGCGTTCTACGCCGCCCTCGATCTCGCTGAGGAAGGCGGCCGCGCCGAAACCGCCGTTACCGTCTACCTGGAGCTTTCCGAGCACTATCGCGATCGGGATCGCGAGGAGGCCGCCCGCCGCGTGGTGCGCAACGCCGCCGAGCGCTTCCTCGCGCTGAGTCAGGGGGCGGCACAGCCGCCTCCGTCCGGATCTGAACGGCCTGCCGCGCAGCCTGTTTCCATGGGCTTTACCGCACGGGCGTGGCCCGCGCTTGACAGCGCGCGCGCGGAGAAGGTTGACGCGGTGGCGCTGGTGGCCGCTTTGAGCCGCGCCGACTGCATGGACCTGGCCCGCCTGGTCTGGGAGCGCGCCTTCGCCGAGGCGCCCGACGACGGAGTCGAGTGGCTGCGGGCCATGCGCGCGAAATCGTACCTGGTTGCGTACACCGACGGGGAGGACGCGGTGGCGCAATACCTCGACGACCGCGTCACCGAGTGGGACACCCGCCACGGGGCCGCCGCCTCCGCGGACCCTGCCCGACTGCTGGAGGGCGCGCCCGACGAAGAGGCCGCTTCCTGGCTGGAAACCATGTGCCGCGCGCTGCTCCTCACTGGAAATACCGGCCGCGCGCTGCAGACGCTCGACGCGTCCTGGGCGCGCCGCGGCCATCAGACGAGCCTGCGCCACCGCGCCCGCTATCTCGCGGACCGTGCCAACCTGCTGGCCGGGCTGGAGCGCGGCCGCGAGGCCGCCGCCCACGCCGCCGAGTACGTGCAGGTGGCGCGCGCCCTCGACGAGCCGCACCTGGTGTGCGACGCGCTGCTCAACGCCGCTTACCTCGCGCTCAATGCGGGTGACAGCGACACCGCGGAGTCCACGCTCAACGAGGGGATGGCCATGGCGCGCGACCGCTCCATGCCGTCGCTGCTCTGCCGCGCGCAGCTTCTGATAGCCGGCTTCGAGCTGGTCCGCAAGCAGGTGGACAAGGCCCATTCCTGGTGCCGCCAGGCGCGCCGTCTCGCGGAGGATCACGGGTTGTCCCCGGAGCTGCTGGTCTGGGCGGCCACCGAGATGGCCCGCTGCCGCGCCGCCATGGGCGACCTGGCCGAGGCGGCCGCCGAATGCCGGACCGAGGCCGAGCGCCTGATCCGGGGCGGCCACGCGACATTCGCGCTGCCCCCGCTGCGCGCCCAGGCCGGCTACCTGCTCGAGCTGGGTGAGTTGCGGCCCGCCCGCGAAGCGCTGGAGCGTGCCGTGCAGCAGCCGGCCGGCCGTCCCGGTGGGCGCCGCGAGCGGGAGCAGGCCTACCGGGAGCTGGCCGAGATTCTCCTCCGCCAGGGAGATCTCGAGGCCGCCGTGGGCTACATCCAGGAGAGCCTTGCGGTGCGCCGCCGCGGCATGGGGGGCGACGCGCTGGCGGAGCCGGCCGCGTCCTCGGACATGTCCTCCCTTGAGCACCTCGCGGCCCTGTGTGAGCGCTTGCAGATGATCGGCCAGGGGGAGGCCGCTCGGGAGCTGATCAAGCGCACCATCCAATCCCTTCCCGAGGAGGATACGACGGGCCAGTCCGTCGCGTACATGACCGTCGCGCGGCTCGATTCCCTGGAGGGCGA
>VGFD01000678.1 GCA_016868975.1 Armatimonadota bacterium
CATAGGCACAGAGGGCGCCGCGACCGTCGCGTTCGAGGATCGCATGGAAGGCGGCACCGACAACTGGGTGGCCGACGCCCCCTGGGCGACCGCCGACGAGGCCGGCCGCGGCAAGGTGTGGACCAGCGCCGCGAGCGGCACGCAGGACAACGACGCCAACACGTCGCTGACCACGAAGTCGATCGACCTCAGCAAGCTGCGCAACGCCAGCCTGAACTTCGACGTGAAGAAGGAGCTCGAAGAGGGCTTCGACTTCCTCAACGTCGAGATCAGCGAAGACGGCCAGAACTGGACGTCGCTGGACAAGTCCAGCGGCTCCACCGACTGGGCGCTGCAGAGCATCAGCCTGCAGCCGTACGAGGGCAAGACCGTCCAGGTGCGCTACCGCGTACAGACCGATTCGTCGGTCAACAGCGGCGGCGTGAAGATCGACAACGTTGTGGTGGCGGGGGATCCGGCGTAGAAATTTACGCGTCAACCCGCTCGTGACGGCCCGCTTCGCAAGAAGCGGGCCGTTTTTGTTGTTGTATGCCCGCACGATGGTGGGCGTCTAGCGGGCGAGGCTCCCCCCAGCCGCCTCCGACTGAGGAAATTGCTTCCAGGCAAACTCCAGTGCGGCGTCCAGGCCGCCGGCCGAGGGTGGGATGAACCTGTTCCAGACCGAGAGGGCCGCTTCACGCGCGTCGCGAGCGCGTTTTCCCTGCGGTGTGCTGAGCAGCTCCTGTACCAGGCATGCCACTTCGACGCTGTCGTGGGATCCGATGAGAGCAGTTGTCGCGACGAGGCGCCGCGCCGCCTGCGTCATGGCACCCCAGTGGGCCACCACCGGAATGGCGCGCGACACGATGCTGAAAAACGCGGTGCTCGAGCAGTTGTAGAGCACTACGACGTCCGCCTCGAAGTCCTCCGGAGCAAACGCTTCACGCCGGTGCCGCACCCGAGTCGGGTAGGCGGCCGCCAGGAGGTCATAGAGCCCATGGTCATCGCACAACGGATGGCTCTTGATCGTGATGGTGGTATGCTCGCTCGACTGCGCCATGCGGTCCACCAGACTCTTCAATTGAGCGGCATGGCCTTGCGGATCGATAAAAAGACCCAGCGTGAACATGGATGGGGAATGCGAGTACAGGGAGGTCACGATCACGACGTGCTGCGGGGCTGCACCTTGCACGCGTCTTGGCGCAGGACTCTGGAGCGACACGGAATCATAAAAGGCGGGCTGGACTTCAGGGTGACCGATCCGTGACCCATCCACACCAAACGTTCCCTGGAACCTGAAATTGACGTCAGCGAGCGGTGTGGGTTTGAATTCCAACAGCCTGAGGCCTAACCCGTGCGACGTCGCAGCGGAAGGCACGTCACGGGCTCGAGCAGCCAGCGTAAGGGCGCGATGCGATTCAACGGTGTCTCCCGCCAGGAAGAGTCTCGGCCGCAGACTCGCAAACACGTCACACGCATGCGCAAACTGCCGTGTGGAGTAGGCGATGCGCCGAAAGGTTAAGAGCCTCTCGTGGGCCATCTCTCTGCATCCGATCAGGCGCCAGAGCCGCGCGGAGACGCCGCGTGGCTGGGGGCGCTGAAGCGCCGAAGAATACCAGGCTTGAAGATAGGGCAGCAGGAGAGGGGTTACCAGCGTAGGCAGCGACGCGCGGGCCGGGGAAGAGACGATGGGATCGGCCGTGGTCTTTCCTTCAAGATAATCTACAAGCGGTTGCTGCCGCCACGCCGGAGGACCCAGTCTTGAAATGGAATCCAGGCCGCTCCACATTACGCTCATCTGCTTAAAATCGGCGTCGAGCGCGCTCAATTTGAACTGCCGATCAAGATCCGAGTCGGCGTTGGAAAATACGATCGGCTCGCGATCCGCGTTGCGGATGCTGTCGGTCGAGCCTGCGGGCGCAAGCACGCGCGACACCGCGTGCTTCAGCCAGGCAAGAATGCGAATGACGTCATAGCCGGCCATGGCCACGAAGAGAAGTGCCTGACCCAGGACGGCGGTTGCGGGTCCCATCCAGTCCTGCAGGAGCGCCGACCAGTGCATCTTGCAAGCCACTCCCCGCCGACGCGCGATCCACTTCACCACGGACTGCAGGTGGTCGAAGCTCGCGGACTTCCATCGCACGCGAATCTGAGGTCGGAGGCGGCTGATCAACTCCGACGTCCAAAGGGGCGGGATGCGGATCTCATCCGGCTGACAGTGCAGCACCGCCGCGGACACCAGGGCCTCCGCATATAACCGCTCCAGTACGACGTACCCATTGTTGAGCTGATTCACGAGGTGCAACTGCCGCGCAGGCCGCGCGTCCACTTCCGACCACAATTCTGCCAGCATCGATCGGTACGTACACCAGATGGTTTCGGCGTCCAGGTCCAGTGCGCTTGGAAAAATCAGACCCACATGACGATTGCCTGGATCCAGGCGGTCGATGGCTGTTTCGTCGGTGTACAGAACTGTCCACTCTGTCCAGGCATCCATGGCAGCCTGGCGATTGGCCCATGCATATTCCTGTACGGTCTGTGCGACGACCAGGACGCGCTTACGATTCATCGAGGCAGGTGTGTTCCATGGGCCCCTGGTTACTCCTTTCCCGCGGTTCCGGTGGTAAAGGAGTCCGACGGGGCCCACTGTAACATGCAGGATGCACCTTAAGGGCGGCGGATGCGGCGTGAGCATATCGTAGAACAACTTGAAGGAATGGGCCAGGGCCGAAGACCTGCCTGGCACGAGGCAGTGGTGGCCTATCTCGAGCGATGGGTGCCGCGCGTCCTGCACAAAATGCTGGGGCGGCGCTGCCGCTACGGATGGTTGGCGGCACGCTTCGAGCG
>VGFD01000679.1 GCA_016868975.1 Armatimonadota bacterium
AGCGTCGCGACCCGGACCGCGCGCTGCAATGTTACAACCAGGCCGCTGACCTCGCGGAGCGCATGCACGATCCGGTCTATATGCAGCAGGCGTGCCTGGGCATGGGCCTGATCTACCTGGAGCAGGATCAGGGAGACGCGGCGCGCGACGTGCTGGAACGGGGGCGCCTCTGCCTGGGTGGAACCCAGGGCTCGGCCCGCCTGTGGCACGCGCTCCTGGCCGCCCTGTGCACCTGGCACCAGGGTCAGCGCGAAGACTCGTGGCGCATGCTCGAGCTGGTGATCCGGACCTGCCGCGAGGAGCGCGAGTCGTCGTGCCTCGCCCTTGCGACAGGTCTGAGCGCGAACCTTATGCTGGCCTGGCGAGGCCCCGATCATCCCGATTTCTCGAGCGCCCTGGACGCGTTCGTCGAGGTCGTGGAGCGTCACGACGTGCTCGACGAGGTCATACGCCTGCGAGCGCAGGCGCTTCCGCTGCTGGCCGAGGCGATTCGCCAGGGCGTTCGCGCGGCCACCGCGCGCGCCATCATGACCCGGCTGGGCGAGCCGCTGCACGACTCCTTCAAACCCGCCGCGGAGGCGCCGCGCCGAACTTCAGTCCCGATGGTGGCGGTGAGCGCCCCGCGCGTGGCCGAGCCGGAGGCTCAACCGCTCCGCGTCGAGTGTTTTGGCAATTGCACCGTCGCCTTTGGCGGGCGCACGATCCGCACCGAAGACTGGCCCGTCCAGAAAGCGATGCGCTTGTTCGCGATGCTCGTGCACAAGCCGGAGGGCGTGTACGACTCGGCGCTGCTGGGCCACTTCTGGCCTGAGTCGGACGAGGAGCGGGCGCGAGCGAGCCTGCGCAACGCGCTTTACTACGTCCGTGGCATCCTGGACGATCTGGGCCGCGATGCGGGCCCCGGAACGGTGCCCGAAGTGCATCGCAGCCGGCGCTCACGCGCGATCAGCCTGCGCGGCGACTACTGGGTTGACACCGTGGCCCTCGAGTCCGGCGTGGCGCGGGCCGGAGATCTGTTCGCCCTGGAGCGCCACGAGGAGGCCAGGAATGCGCTGGGCGTGCTGAGCCTGTACCGCGGAGCGTTCATGGAAGGCGTCGACGACGACTGGGTCCAGGGGCCGCGGACGCACTACGCGGAAGTCTACTTGAAAGGCATGCACCTGCTGGCGCGCTGCCATCTCGCAATGGGCGACGCGGAGGCGGCCGAGGCCGTGGCACGGCGCGCCCTGGTGCACGACGACCTGCGCGAGACGCTGCACGTGGCGCTGCTCGAGGCCCTGCTGGCGCAGGGTCGACGGGCCGAGGCCATGCGCCACTACCAGGACGCCGCCGCGCACTTCGAAAAGGAGTTCGGCATCTCGGTGCCGCGCATCCTGACGGATCTGTTCCCCCGCCTGGTGGCTTAGTGGCCCGCGGCGCGAGTCTATCATGAATTGGAGCCCCGGGCGCGGACCACTAAGCCCCAAATCGGTTTGTCGTGTCGCGCGACACGCCCGGGTGAGTCGTTGTCCCGTAAGGCGAAGCTACTTGTGTCGCGCGCCACTTAGTGGCCCGCGGCGCGAGTCTGATCATGAATTGGAGCCCCGGGCGCGGACCCCTGATCGTGTCGCGCGCCACGCCCGGGTCAGTTGATGTCCCGTAAGGCTACTTGTGTCGCGCGCCAATGAGTGGCCCGCGGCGCAAGTCTGATCGTGAATTGAAGCCCCGGGCCGCGGACCACTAACGCCTGAGGCGAAGCTACTTGTCGCGCGCCACCTGGCATGGACCAGAGATTGAACGCGTGGAGGCCACTTTGATGCGTACAGGCATTCCGCTTCACAGTCGGGGGATGGCCGAGGCCAGACCGCCGCTGGCGCGAGCGAACCACGGCACGAGCCCCGGCGCGCAGTACGACGCCTACGTGCCCTCCGCGTCGACGGACCTCCCGCGTTCTCAACGCTTCGTGCTGGACGCCAGGGCGTCGGTACGCCCCGAAACCTCAGCGAGACCGAGCCGGGAAGACGAGCCCTGGAAGGTTCCCCAGACTGGCTGCTCCGCGACGGTCGGACGACAGGTGATCCAACGGCTCGCCGAGAGGAACGCCGGATTCCCTGAGACCGATACCGGCCCGATGATTCCCTGCGATATGGAACGGTCCTTGCTGGTGCACGAGTTCGAGTTGGGGAACTTCGGCAGCGTCGCCTTCCACGGCTTCCTGTCGACCGCGGAGACGCGGTCCGACAAGTGCTGGGGACACGGAGAGCGTCTCCTGAAACCCCAGGACATGGTGGGCGTCGCGCTGGATCTTTCCTCGAAGACCCACCGGAAGCTGTTGCCCAAGTATGCCTGGTGCGTCGTTCCGGAGCGACCCTCCGCCGCGGGCTTCCCGGAATCCACGGACTACCCCCTCATCTACGGCGGGGTGATGGCCGTTCTGCGGCAGGACGTCCAGCAGCGCAGTTCCTGGAGCTATGGGGACAGCCTGGCCCTCTACCCGGACGGCAGCCCGCGGTTCCGTGCCCATACCTTTCAGGAGAACGCGCTGCGCAAAGACATGGTGGCGTCCACCCACTTCCTCGAGGCGCAGGTGTGGGGAGAACTCACCCTCGAGGACGTGGATCACTTCGTGGTCACGCCGGGTCAGAAGTACAGCATTGACAGGGAGCGCGAATACACACGGGAACACCCGGAAGCCGAGGGAGGGGAGGCCGGCGACTTCGATCGCTTCCTGGAGTGTTGTCGGCGGCTGCAGATCCCGGTCCACGTGGGCGAGATAGGGACTCGCCTGAAGCGCACTCGCGACGAGACCGGCGCCGAGGCTTCCCCGGCCATCGAAAC
>VGFD01000680.1 GCA_016868975.1 Armatimonadota bacterium
TGCCTGACACGCTACTGTGCGCGGTGTCCGTGGCTGACACGCTACTGTGCGCGGTGTCCGTGCCGACACGCTACTGTGCACGAGGGTGCAGCCTTTCATTGTCAGCAAGCCACCGAAGAATTTCTGAAGGCCGCAATGGCTTCGCTTGGAAAGTGGGAACGCACGCATTCAGGAGTGGAGTTGCTTGTATGTTTGCGACAAGCGGGCGTGAAGGTTCCGGAAAACATCTTCGAGGAGGTCCGTCGTCTCGACCGATCCTACGTCGATTCCCGTTATGACGGCATCGGCCTGGACGATCAGGCCGCTTCGGTGCGAAAAAGCACCTCCGACTATGGCGGAGTTATTCGGGAAATGGGCGACACCGCCCAGGATCTCGCCTCCAGCAAAAACCGGGTGATGGTGCCGGACGGCTCGGCGGCCCCTCCCCACGCGCTGTCTCCGGATGGGCGCCTGCGCGTGGTCTCGTGGAACCTGCACCACGGGGAAGGTCCCAACGACAACGGCACGCCGCCCCAATGGACGCCATGCTCGAGCGCATGCGCGCCGCACGCGGCGACGTGTACCTGCTGCAAGAAGTCCCCCCGGACCAGGCCCAGCACATCGCCGACGCGACCGGCATGCGGGGATATTTTACGCGCACCACGCCGCGGCAGGGCAACATGATTCTCGTGCACCCGGATCGAGATATCCCGCAACGAGAAACTGCTGGTCAACACCGAAGTCCCCGCTGGGGACGATGACGCGTCGCGCGGCGCGGTCCTCTCGTGGATGCAAAATCGCGGCTCCGAGGACGGCCAGACGACCGAACCCCGCGTCGCGCGGCGCGGTGCTCTCGTGGATGCAAAATCGCGGCTCCGAGGACGGCCAGACGACCGAACCCCGCGTCGCGCAGGTGTTGTCGGTCACGACGCCCGACGGTCATGACGCGCTGCTCTGGAATACGCACTTGAGCGCAGTCTCCGACAATTCGTGGCGCGCGCGGCAAGCGGATGCCATCGCCTCCTTCCTGGAATCGCGCGCCGCCCCCGCCGAGGCCGTCATCGGCGGGGGCGACTTGAACTCGCGCGCCGGGGACGACGCGGTCGAACGGTTTCGCGCCGAAGGCATGGATCTGGGAAGCGCGGAAATTGATTGGATCGCCGGCCTCAACGCGTCGGTCCAGATCACGCTCCACGACGAGGACGGCATACAACTGTCCGATCATCCGCTGCTGGTCGCCGGCGTAAAATTCTAGCGCGGTATTTTGTGGACACGCGCGTGACCTCGCGGGAGCCCGCACTGCGCTCATCTGGGCGTAGGGGGAACGGATCCCGGAAATGGTGGTCACGTCGTAGCGTCCTTTCAAGTCATGGCTTTTCCTGATGATACGAAGGCCCCCTGAAACGCTCCGTGATTGGGAAGAAATCACCGTGAAATTTCCTGGCCCTCGTCCGCCTGGGCAATCCCCGTCTCCTCGAACGTCACCATCTGGGCGAGGAGCGCAGGACCGGCATGGCCAGGGCGGCCCCGCTGCCTTCGCCGAGCCGCATGTCCAGCCGCAGCACGGGATCCAGGCCCAGATGCTGGGCCAGCGCCGCATGCCGGCCATGGCGCGCTCCGAGGAGCAGCGTCTGCAGGCCATTATGCGGGCGGCAGCCCGCATACCGGCGTGATGGGGGAGCATGGCTGAAGGCGGACGAAAGCTGCGCGCATGCGATACTTGCAGACGTTCTTCTTGCTGATTGCCCTGATGGCACCGGTCTGGGCGGCTCCGGTGACCGACGAGGCCGCGGCCGAGAAGCTCTTGGCGCGGGCCCGCGCCATTCTGAGTGGCGTCGGTCTCACGGTGCCGCGCCAGATCCTGCTCAAGCTGCGCACGCGGGACGAGCTGATGGTGGAGAACAACAGCAGCGGCGGACGCGCTATCGAGGCCAACGGCTTCTATCGCGCCTACAACCCGGAGTCCATCTGGATCGTGTCCGGGCTGTCGGAGGAAGAGACCATCGGCGTGCTGGCCCACGAGCTGACGCATGCCTGGCAGTCCACCGAGGCGCCATTGCAGGATCGCAAGCTGACTGAGGGGTTCGCGCGCTGGGCTGAGTACAAGGTGTTCATGGCCATCGGCGCCAGCGGTGAGGCCCAGACGCTGAGACGCTCGCCGGATCCGGACTATGGTGGCGGACTGCGCTACCTGCTCGATCTGGAACAGCGGCGGGGCGCCGCGGCCGTCGTCGAGTTCGCCCGCACCCAGACGCGCATCCCGGACTGATCGGCCCAGGTAGCTCACGCCGTGCTCGCCTGGGTCGGGAATGTGAACCGACAGGTAGGCCAGAAAATCGAGGGATTGCACCCGCCGCGTGCGGCCCTGGGAGTCCGAGCGAGGCAGTTGTCGGCGTCGAAATCCATACGCTCCAGGGATACTGGAGGCTAGCGGGCCAGGCGAAGGCGAGAAGCGTCCTCGCTGGTGAGGTGGTCCGGCCAGGGGAGGAAATGGCCGCGCCCGCCGTCGATCCACGCGCCACAGGAAATCATGGAATGGACGTGGGGGTGTAAACAAACCCGGTCAAAATAAGTATGAGAAACATCCGTTCGCGGTTGCCTGACCTGGATGGCCAGTGGCGCAAGGCGGAACGAGACGAATCGTGGATCCTGCATCCCACCACGGGTTTTCGTCTTTCAATGGCATTGTGGGCAATTGAGGTGTCCGGGGCTCATGATTTCACGCGACCAGGGGATTGCGGACTTTCAAGGTCGGAAAGCGTCCGAAGTCACGGTCAGCGGACCACAGTTCGCGGACGCCGTGGAGGAGGCATATCGCGGCAATGCGTGCGTCG
>VGFD01000681.1 GCA_016868975.1 Armatimonadota bacterium
GGGCGGGTTCGAACAGCGCGTGCCGCACCATCTCAGCGTCGGCGAGAAGAAGCGCGTGGCGCTGGCCACCGTGCTGGCCATGAAGCCCGGGCTGCTGCTCCTCGACGAGCCCAGCGCCGGCCTCGATCCTCGCGGGCGCGGCGAATTGCTCGGGCTGCTGCGGACGCTACCCCAGACGATGCTGGTGTCAACCCACGACCTGCGGCTGGTCGCCGCGCTCGCCGATCGCACCCTGGTCCTCGAAGGCGGACGCATCGCGGCGGACGGCCCCACCGCGAAGGTCCTCGCTGATGCGGCCCTGCTGCGCGCGCACGGACTGGAGGAAGGCTGAGCGGGGCGCGGAACTCCCACGCCTATCATGGGCTTCTGCCAGCACTGCCAGAAGGACTGGGGGGAATCGCGGTTCTGCGGAACCTGCGGCGGTCCCCTGGCGCCCCCCGCTCCCGCCACGGCGCCGCCCGCGCCTGCGCCGAAGGCGATGACGCTGCCCCAGCCGCCGGCCGCGCGGCTCCATCCCTACCTGCTGGCCGCCATGATCTGCGCGGCGCTGGTGTTTTTCACCATCCCGGTGATCGCCGCCATCCTCGCGCCGCGCTTCGTGGCCAAGCGCGCGCAGGATCAGTTCGGCGTGTGCAGCGACAACCTCAAAAAGACCATCGTGGTGGCGCTGGAAATGTACGGCGCGGATCACAACCAGCGTTTTCCGCTGGAATTGTCGGCGCTGTTGCCGACCTACGTGAAGAAGATCCCGACCTGCCCGGCCGCGGAGATTGATACCTATTCAAAGGGCTATCGCGTCACTGGCGAAGGGGACGGATACGTCGTGATGTGCCTGGGACACAACCATGGGGGCGCAAACCTGGAGCCGGATTTTCCGCAGTATTCGTCGTCCGAGGGGTTCCGAAAATAGTCGTCCGCGCGCCTGTCCGGCAGGGCGGGAAAGGCGGATGGAGAAGGCTTGAAGGATGCTTCCCGCCACCAGTCCTGAACTCACTGAGGATGATAAAAAACCCTACTTCCTCTGGTGGTCCGAGCTCACCACCGGACAATTTCGCGAGATTTTGCGCAGCGCCGACACTACCGAACGCGCGTACTGGATTGGCGCCCTGATGCGGGAGGCAAACACGCGCGACGTCTGGATTTTCGTGAGCCCTGGAGAGATCCGCACGCTGTGGCCGCTGCTTTGGCGGCATCTCGGCCGCAGCCGCGAGATGTGGTCGTGTCTTCTGAAGCTGAGCCCACCATCGAGGGCCGCTTAAACGGCAATGAGATTCGATCGAAGGGTGGTCAGCGAGCCGCTGCTAACCTTCATCCGCCGCTGTCAGGCGCACGTTCCGTGTCACCTGGGAGGTGGGGCCGTGCTCAGCGGCGTGCACCTCGGACACCGCCTCACACGCGACCTGGACCTTTTCTGCCACGATTCCGATGATTATCTTCAGTTGCGCAGGGACGTCACGGCGCTTGGCCGCGACGCGGGCCTCGCAATCCGGATTGTGAGGGACGCCCGTACGTTTGCCCGCTACGTGCTCGAGGTGCCGGATTCCGATGCCGTGGAGCTTGACCTGGTGGAAGAGCCCGTTCCTGACATCGAGCCGTCACCGGAGCCGGTTGAGGGGATTATCGTAGAGTCGCTGGCGGATCTGCGTGCCAGCAAGCTCACCTGCATTCTGTCGCGTTCCGAGCCCCGAGATCTGGTGGACCTCCTCTTCCTGGATCGGGCCGGCTTTCCGCCGGAAGCCGACCTCGCGCTGGCTCTTCGCAAGGACGGCGGAATCGATCCGGGCGTTCTGGTGTGGCTGCTCGATTCCTTTCCCTGCCGTCCACTTCCACATATGCTGGAGCCGCTGACCGAGGACGAGCTGGACGCCTTTCGCAGGGAGTTGCAAGAGCGCTTACGACATGTTGCGCTCCCGCCTGAAAGATAGCCGGAGGGGTCGGGCGCTGCCGCCCACAGGTTCTCTGCAATGCCTGAGACGTCCGCGCGCCGATCAGTAGCGGTCGCCGATGGTAAAGTAAACCGAAGTGTCGCCCAGGTTGTTCACCGCACCCTCCAACCGGATCAGGCCGACCGGGCCTACCACGTGAAATCCAAGGCCGAAGCCCGACCCGTCGCCCGGCTTGCGGCGCACCAGGCCCGGGCGGCCCAGCACGGTTCCCTGGGAATTAAAGTCGTTTGCGTAGTCGACGAACAGGGCGCCCCGATATTCCAGATCGGCGCCGAACATGCGGCCCTTCGATATCGGAAAACGATATTCCAGCGTGCTCTCCAGGAACGACCCTCCGGTGCCCAGCGCGCCCGCCGACCATCCCCGCACCGAATTGACGCCCCCCAGGAGTAGGCGTCGTAGGGCGGAACGTCGCCCCACATGCCGCCGCCCTGCAGGTTGAAAATAAGGGTGGGACCCTGTTCCTTCCCCAGCGGAATGAATTGCGTGACGTTGGCCTGCAGCCGGGTGGAGCTGATCCGCGCGCTGCCCACTGGAATCGTCTGCTCGGCGCCGAAGCGTAGTTTCGTGCCGCGGGTGGGAAATTGCAGGCTGTCGAGCGTGTTGAAGAGTCCCACCAGGCGCGCGCTCAGAATCTCGTCGGTGCCGTCCGGATCCACGGTGAGCGGGTCGAGGAATTGATCGAAGGGCGGCACCTGCCCGGTCACCTGCCCGGTGAATGCCCCGTGGTGCACAGTGAATTGACGGTAGTTCAGCGCGCTGGACAGACGCAGCCGCGGATTCACCGGCACGGTGTACTCCAGGCCGCCGCCCGCCTGGTAGAGCCAGGGATGCGCGCCCAAAGGGGAGAGCAGCCCC
>VGFD01000682.1 GCA_016868975.1 Armatimonadota bacterium
TAGAACTTTTTGTTAACGAGATGTTAACACGGTTTACTTATCGGCAATGAGTATACCACGGCGCAAGACCCTTCCGCCAGCCGGCCGATCGGCGGAGGCGGAGGGGAGTTCCCGCAGGCGCAGAAAACGCCTTGCGCCAATGTCGGATTACGTTTACAACGCGCGCTCGGTGACCCGGGCGCAGATGCGTCCCCTCGAGCTGTTCGTGTGGCTGGGTCTGGGGCTGATGGTCGCCTTTTTGCTCACCACCACTTTCAACCCGGCCGCGAAAGCGTGGCTTGCCCGCGACATCCGCCTGTTTCCCCTGATCCTGGTGGGGATGTACCTGCTGTTCTTGATCCCCTCGCGGCGCCTCTACCGCTGGCAGAAGTACAGCCACATCGACATGAGCACGACCCGCAAGGGCTTCACCTACCACGATCCGCAGGGCGAGAAGATCTACTCGTGGCGGGATATCTCCAAAGCCGAGATCCGCCTGGACGCCGATCCCGTCCAGGGGACCTACGTGCGGCGCATCGTCCTGTTTGGGCCCAAGGGACGGGTCGTGCTTGACAACGATCCCCCGCGCAACGTGCTGCACGGCGTGAACGACCTCGTCGGGGAGATCGACGCTCGGGTGCGCGACGTGCGCTACAAGTTCCACTGGTTCCACCCGATGTGCCCGTTCTGTTTGAGCGCCCTGCCGCCCACCGCGAAGTCGTGCGCCTCGTGCAAGCGGACCGTGACCTACGGCTCGAAGCTGTTTCGGCCCTGGGAATTGCTCCGCGAGGAGGGCGTGTTTCTCTTCCTCATCCTCATCCTGGCCGGGCCGCTGTTCCTGCCGCTGCTGCTGGCGTTCATCATGTGGGCGATGCTCATCCCCCTGCTGCGCAATCGGGCGAGCACGCTCAAGCCCTACGCGTTCGAGGAGCACTCGCCACAGCCGCCCGAAAAGAAGACGAAGGTTTCCGCGGTGCTGCTGGCGGTCATTCTTACAGGGATGTCAGCGGGCGCCCTGGCCGCGCCGGCCGCGCCCACGCCGGTTTCCTCGTCGGAGGCCCCGGAGGCGGCCTACCTGCCCCTTGCGGTGGGCAACACCTGGGAGTACCGCTCCAATTATTCGAAGGTCGTGCAGAAAGTCACCGGGCTGGAGACGGTGAACGGGGTCGACTGCTTCGTGCTGGAGAGCTTCGTGGGCGACTCCCCCAACAGCACCCAGAAAGAATACTGCGCGTACACGAAGCGGGGAGTCGAAGTGCTCAAGCGAGTGCACAAGGGATCCGATTTCTTCCTCGACACGCCCGAGGTGATGCTCATGTATCCGCTCAACCCCGGCCTGCACTGGACCTGGCAGGGCAGCCCGCAGCACGGCTCGGTGTACCTCGCGTTCTGGGTGAAGCCCGAGGCCCAGGTGGAGGCGCTCGACACCACCGTGACGGTGGTGCCCGTCTACATCCAGGCGCGCGCGGCGGACGGCTCGGAGATCCAGACGAAGCGCTGGTACGCCAGGAACGTGGGGATGGTCAGAGAGGTCACCAGCATGAAGAAGGCGGGCAAGAACCTGCGCGTGGAAGCCATGCTGGTCCACTACAGCCTGCGCCAGGAGTACCCGACGCCGCGCCGCTAGTGGGGCCTTTACATGCGGTCGTGGACCGTCAGTGCCACCCGCTTCGCTTCCTCCTCGGCGTCCATCCGGTCCGACTGCCCCGCCAGCGTGCGCGCCAGCACGAACGTCGCCACGTACACCACGGCCAGCGCCACGTAGGGCAGCGGTTTGGCGAGCAGGATGGTGAACAGGGCGATCAGGTCCCTGCCGAAGCTGGCCATCAGCAAAAGAGATGAGCGGAACTGAAATGTGCGAAACAGACCGGCACGCGCCTGCAATCCCGCGATGGGCAGCACGCCCAGCGCGCCCAGACCGATGGCGGTCGGGATGAGCGCGTTCATCTCTCGAATCGGGATGATGAGCAGCGGCGCAGCGACTCCGGAAACGGGACGGAGCAGGGTGAGCACGATGTCGATTCCAGGCACCACGAAAATCCCCTTGTCTCCCAGCACCTCGAGCACAGCCAGCACTGCCAGGATGTAAAACACCACGTCGTCACGCACCACGCTGGCCAGCTCGCTGACCGGCGAGGCGGCGACCACCTTGATGAAGCCGTGGCGCAGGCCCAGGCTCAAGTAGAACGCCACCATCATGGGGCGCAGCCCGCTGGCGGCCGCCAGGGCAACCGCCCAGCACGCCAGGAGAGGCGTCAAATCAGCCCCCGCCGCAGCCCCCGAATCGCCGCCTCAGTGCGGTCGTGGACCCGCAGTTTCTCGAAAATCTTGCTGATGTGATTGCGCACCGTGTTCTCGGAGATGTCCAGGGCGCGGCCGATTTCCTTGTTGCCCTGCCCCTGAGCCACAAGTCCGAGGACCTGGCGCTCGCGCATGCTCAGATCGGCGACCTCCGTGTCGTCCTCGACCGCGGCGTAGTTGCAGTCCGCCAGGATGGGCAGCCCGCAATCGCCTCCCGTGCACGCCTCGCGGATGCAGGCGGAAAGCTGCTGA
Organism: Armatimonadota bacterium; assembly: GCA_016868975.1. Classification (GTDB taxonomy): domain Bacteria; phylum Vulcanimicrobiota; class Xenobia; order RGZZ01; family RGZZ01; genus VGFD01. Next base: position 2,533 of record VGFD01000682.1, read on the forward strand.
AACGACACGTCGCGCAGGACGTAGCCGGTCGCGCCGGAGCGCAGCGCGTTGAGGATTCGGGTGAGGTTGCGGGAACGGCCCAGCACCAGGATGCGCGTCCCCGGGGCCGAGGAGCGGCAGGCCCGGCACACGTCTATCCCACGGACGGTGGCGCCGGGAATCTCACTGTCGAGCAGCACTACGTGCGGCTGCAGGGTCTCCACCAGGTGCAGCGTCTCTCCGCCGCGCGCCGCCTCACCCACCACGCGCATGTCCGCGTAGCGGC
>VGFD01000683.1 GCA_016868975.1 Armatimonadota bacterium
CGCTGGTCATGGCTTCCGCCTTGGTGGAAAACACCGATGAGGAGGGCGAGCCGCCGCCTTCCTCCTCCATCATCCATCCGCCGGTCGTGGGAACCACGTGCACCGTGCGGGTTTCCGCCATCAGATCGTTCTCCTCTTCAGCCTCATGTAGGTTCTTCCCAACCGGACTCTCCCTGAGTATATCGGGTGCGCTTGACTTTTCACCGCCCCTTCCCTACTATTGCGAATGTTCGCATGAGAAAGATTTTGCTTTTCATCCTGCTCCTCACGGCGCCGGCACTGGCCCACTCGGTGCGCCACGAGGTCGCCGACCGCAACGCCATCGCCGTGCGGGTGACCTTCTCCGGCGGCGACGTGGCGAGCTACTCGGCCGTTGAGGTGTTCGGCCCGGGAGACGAGACGCCGTTCCAGAAGGGCCGCACCGACCGGAACGGCGTCGTCGCCTTTATTCCCGACCGGCCCGGCAAGTGGATGGTAAAGGTGCAGGGAGAGTCCCAGCACGGCTTCCACGGAGACACGGTGGAGGTCACCGTGGGACCGGAGCGGCGCCTGGAAGCCTTCACCCAACCGCCCGTCGAGACGCACACCCGCATCCTGGTGGGCGTCGGCTGCATCCTGGGGATTTTCGGCGGGCTCGCGCTGTGGAAGTCCCGGCGCGCCGCCGCGGTGCTCGCGCTGCTCATCCTCGGCGCCGCCCCGCTCGATGCGCACGAGTACTGGCTTGTCCCCGACAACGGCCGGCTGCGCGTCGTCTACGGGCACGAGCATGCGCCCGCCCCGTACGATCCCGCCCAGGTGCGCGCCCACGCGCCCGCGCGGCTGCTTGTCAAGAACAAGACTGCCTGGATCGTCGCCCCGGCCCGGGCAACCGCGGTGGCCGCCACCGTCGACGGCGGCGCCTGGGTGAAGACGGTCGACGGCTGGCGGCGGGGAAGCCGAGTGCCTCACGCCGTGGACTCGGTGCGCGACCTCTACTATTGTAAGGTGGTTTATTGTAAGGTGGTCCTGGCCGAGGGCGCGACCCGTCCCCTGGCGCTGCCGCTGGAGATCGTGCCGCTGTCGCGCGGCAAGATTCGCGTGCTGCTGGAGGGACGTCCCCTGGCCGACGCCACCGTCATCGGCGCGCGCGAGCAGACTCTGGGAACGACTGACGCGCGCGGAGAGTTGTCCGTCGTGAGCCAGACGCGATTCTGCGTCAGCCACCGGCAGCCGCTCCCCGACAATGCCGAAGTCGCGGCGCGGCGGCTCACCGCCACCCTGATCGTGAGGTACCCGCCATGAGCGACATTCTCCCCACCCTGCTGCGCGGGCAGGGCCTGCGCGTGACCCCGCAACGCGCCGTCATCTACGACATCATTGGCGCCATCGAGGGCCACGCGCACCTGACCGCGCAGGAAGTCTACGACCAGGCGCGCAGCCGCCTGCCCGGCCTGAACGTGGCCACCGTGTACCGCACCCTGGAGACGCTGCATGGCGCGGGACTGGTGGACATGATGGGCACCCCGGGCGCCGGCGAGGTCCGCTTTTCCCTGCGCGACCCGCGGCGCCGCCACGCGCACCTGCTGTGCCGCGGATGTCGCGCCGAGCTGGAGATTCCCCTCGAAGTCGTCGAGCGCATGGCCCGCGAAGTCTCCGCGTTGAACGGCTTCGAGGTGGACGTCGATCACCTGACCTTTCCCGGCGTGTGCGGGAAGTGTGCCGCCGGATGATCCTCGCGCTCCACCTGCCGGACGGATTTCTCTCCCTGGAGCGCGCCGCGCTGGGCTGGCTCCTAGCCGTACTGGTGGTCGCCATCGCGCTGCGCATGGGCGTGTCGGATCGGCAGATTCCGCGCATGGGCGTGATTGCGGCCGCGGTGTTCGCGGCCCAGTGCATCGCGTTCCCGATCGTGGGCGGCACTTCCGCGCACTTGCTGGGCGCGGCGCTGGCCGCGATCATCCTCGGACCCTGGGCCGCGGTGCTCGTGCTCACCGTGGTGGTGGGGATCGAGGCCACACTGCTGCAGGACGGCGGCCTCCTGGCGATGGGGTGGAACCTGGTGAACATGGCCGTTTTCGGCGCGCTGCTCGGCGGCGTCGTCTTCAGCGCGCTGCGCAACGCGCCTGGGGCCTTCGTGGCCGGCTTCCTCACCGCCGAAATGGGCGCCATCGCGGCGGCGCAGGAGATGGGGCAGACCATCCCCACCAGCGTCTCGCTGCCGGTGATGGCCGTGTCGCACGCGGTCGTGGGGCTCGTGGAGGGATGCGCCACCGCGGCCGCCTTCCTGTTGCTGCTGCGCGCGCGCCCCGACGCGGTGTGCGCGAATGCCCCCGGACAACGTCTCGCGGCGCTCATAGTGATCGCCTGCGGGCTCGTGGTGGCGCTCTTGTGAGCGGCTTCCACGCAGGCGCCCTCGAGCTGTACGTCCCGCGGAACAGCATGGCTCACCGCTGGAGCGCGCGCACCCGCGTGCTGCTCGTCTTCGCGTTTCTGGTTGCGGTGGCCGCGACGCGCGCCGTCCCGACCGCGTGGGCGGTCCTCGCGGGGATCTTGCTGGGCGGATGCATCGCCGCGCGCCTGTCCCCGCTGCTCATCCTGCAGCGCGCCCTGGTCGCGCTCCCATTCCTGGTGGCCGCCGTGCCGCTGGCCTTTGTGGGACCTCCCGGGCGCTACGAGAGCATCTGCGCCACCACCGTCCTCAGCGTGGCGGCCGCCGCGTGGCTCGCCGCCACCACGCGCTTCCCGGATCTAGCGCGCGCCATGGCCCAGCTCGGCGTGCCCCGAGTGCTCGTCTCGGTTGCGGTCATGGCCTGGCGCT
>VGFD01000684.1 GCA_016868975.1 Armatimonadota bacterium
TCTACAAGCCCGACGACCGTTTCAAGGTGGGCGGCAGCAAGGTGCTGCGCTCCTCAGACAAGGACAGGGTGACGCTCATCGGCGCCGGCATCACCCTGCACGAGTCGCTGAAGGCCCACGACACGCTGCAGGGCGAGGGCATCAACGTCCGCGTCATCGACCTGTACTCGGTGAAGCCCATCGACGGCGCCACGCTGAGCCAGGCGGCGCGCGACACGAAGAACCTCATCGTGGTCGAGGATCACTGGCCCGAGGGCGGTCTGGGCGACGCGGTGCTGGCCTCGCTGGCGGAAACCGGCGACTCGGCGCACGTGGTGAAGCTGGCCGTGCAGGGAATGCCCGGCAGCGCCACTCCCGCCGAGCTGATGGACGCGGCCGGCATCGACGCGGGGCACATCGTCGCGGCGGTTCGTGCGCTTGGGTAGGGCGTGTTTACGCCAGGCTGGACCGATCTCGGCCTGCAGCGTGTCGTCGTTTCCAGCCTGACGTCCCCGTAAAATGGCCACCCGCGCCAACCTCCGCGAGGACGTCCCGCTCGCCCCCTTCACGACCCTGGGCATCGGCGGACCTGCCCGCTTCTACCTCCTCGCGGAGGACGAGGCGGCGGTCCGCCGTGCCGTTTCCTGGGCCGCGGACCAGGGCCATCGGTGGATGGTGCTGGGCGGGGGCTCCAACCTGCTGGTGTCCGACGAGGGGTTCCCCGGTCTGGTGATCCACCTCGCCACGCGCGGCCTTGCATTTGAGGATGGCACCGCCCGGGCCGCCGCCGGCGAGGAGTGGGATGGGCTGGTGGCCGCCTGCGTGGCGCGCGGACTGGCGGGGATTGAGTGCCTGTCCGGAATTCCCGGCCGCGTGGGGGCCACGCCCATCCAGAACGTCGGCGCTTACGGGCAAGAGGTCCGCGAGGTCATCCGCGAGGTGCGCTGCTTTGACACCGTCACGGGAAGCGACGTCTCGTTCGACGCCGAGGAGTGCCGCTTCGCGTACCGCGACAGTCGTTTCAAGTCCGAGGACGCCGGGCGCTACGTGGTGCTCGAGGTGACGTACGCGCTGCGGCCGGGCGGCGCGCCCACAGTGCGCTACGCGGATCTGCAAAACGCGCTCTGCTCGCGGACGCCGTCGCTGCAAACCGTCCGCGACACGGTGATCGCGGTGCGGCGCCGCAAGTCGATGGTGCTCGACCCCCAGGATTCCAACAGCCGCAGCGTGGGCTCGTTCTTCACCAATCCCATCGTCTCTGAGGCCGTTGACGGGGCGCCGGGACATCCGACGGCCGACGGTCGCGTGAAGCTCTCCGCCGCGTGGCTTATCGAGCAGACCGGCTTTCCCAAAGGGTACCGGGACGGCGCGGTCGGCCTGTCGGACAATCACACCCTGGCCATCGTCAACCGAGGCGGCGCCACCGCGGCGGACGTGAAGCGCTTGATGCGCGCCATCCAGGAAGGCGTGCAGGCCCGCTTCGGCGTCTGGCTGGTTGCGGAGCCCGTGTTCGTCTGATCCCCCCATCCGAGAGGGCCGGCACGCGGAGGCGTCCAATGGAGGCGCGTGCAGCAAGTCAGTTGTCCACAGTGCGCCAACATGGTGACTTTCGTCGCGCAGACCACCGGGTACGCGGTGTGCGACGCCTGCCAGTCCATGCTGGTGCGGCAGAACATGGAGGTGTCGCGCATCGGCCAGTCGGCCGCCCTTCAAGAGGACGGCACGCCGCTCATGCTGGGCAGCGCGGGCGCCTACCAGAAGGTGCCCTTCGAAATTATCGGGCGCATCCAGGTGCAATATTCGTTCGGATTCTGGAACGAGTGGTTCTGCCTGTACGCCAACGGCAACCAGGGCTGGCTGGGCGAGTCGCAGGGGAATTATTTCGCGAATTTCCAGACCCAGGTGGCGGAGCGGCTGCCCGCCTTTGAGGACCTGCGGCGCGGCAACAACATTCCCCTGAACGGCCGGCTGTTCTGCGTCACCCAGAAACAAAAGGCCCAGGTCATCGGCTGCGAGGGCGAGCTGCCGTTCATCATGCACAGCGGCTACAAAGCCCCGCTGGTGGATCTCAAGACCGAGACGGTGGTGGGCGCCACCATCGACTACAGCGAGGATACGCCGCTCGTGTTCATCGGCGAGACGGTGGATTTCGACGCGCTGGGCTTTTCCAATCTCCGTGAAATCGAGGCGTGGTCGTGATCCCGGGCCGCAAGCCGGCGCCGCCGGTCAAGGTCAAGTCGCTGCAGTGCCGGGCCTGCGGCGCGCCCATCGAGATCCGCAGCGGCCCCCGCGCCCAGGTCATCGTGTGCGCTTACTGCGACACCTCAATGGATGCCCAGGATCCGACGTTTAAGATCCTCTGGCAGTACCAGCAGCAGATCAAGTTCGAGCCGCTCATCCCAATAGGCGCGCGGGGCACGCTCCGCGGAGAATTGCTCGAGTGCATCGGCTACATGCGCCGCACGGTGACCGTCGAGGGGATCGACTACACGTGGAGCGAGTACCTGCTCTACAATCCCTTCAAGGGATATCGCTGGCTTACCGAGTTTTCCGGCCACTGGTCTTTCGTCAAGGAATGCTTCGCTCTGCCCGTGGGCCCCAACGGCATGGTGGGCGTCAATCCGCCGGACACGGCGGTAAACTACATGGGCCTGTCCTGCAAGCACTTCCAGTCAGCCGAGGCGCGGGTTACCTACTGCATCGGCGAGTTTTACTGGCACGTGGAGAAAAACCAGCGCAACCGGGTGCACGACTACGTGAGCCCGCCTTACGTGCTGTCCGCCGAGGAGAGCGCGAACGAGATCACGTGGTCGCTG
>VGFD01000685.1 GCA_016868975.1 Armatimonadota bacterium
TGAGTTGACCCGGTCGCAAGTCCCCATCCTGCCGGACGGCAGCGCACTGGACTAGTGCGAGGTCTTGATCACCACTTCGGCGGCCGGAGTGGGCGTGGGCGGAGGCACCGGGACCAGCTCCTGCTCGATGATTTCCTCGACCGGAATGGCCGGCGTCGTGTCTTGCGGACGCGGGGGTGGTGCTGCAGCGGCCTTGGGCCGGCGGGGTTTTCTGGCTGTGGCGGGTTTTGGTGGAGGTGTCACAGCCGCGTTGTTGGACACCGGAGCGCCGGGCGCTGACGCGGTTCCAGGCGCGGACGACGGCGCCGTCTTGGAGGGGGAAGCTGGCGTCGCCGCGGCAGGAGGAGCAGGCGGGGCCTTTGCGGGCTGCGCAGGTATCGACGCTGTGGCGGGCTTCGTCGAGGCGTTGGTCGACGAAGCTGGTTTGGCAGAGGGCGTCGTGGCCGCCTTGGCCGGAGCCCCCGGCTTGGCGGTGGGCGCGGGAGATGGCTTGGCGGGCGCTGCCGCTGGAGTCGTGGCGGGCAGGCGAGGTTCTGGCCAGGCGGCCAGGGGGATGCTCGCCCCAGCGATGCTAACGAGAAGCCAAACAAATTTTCGATGCATGCTCATGGCCAGATGGGTTAACGGCTCACAGAGTAGAGTCTGAATTCGCCGTGCCGGAGAAAAGCGGCGCGGGGACTATTATCCCTGTAGGCTGACGACGTCACCCGCGAGAGCGGGCCTGCCGTTTCGGTGCGGCCGTGGGGGACAGGTAGGCCAGTACCACGTCCGTGATGTGGTCCAGCCGCGCTTGCAACGCCTGCCTTGACATGAGGTCCATGGCCAGAAACTTGGACAGCGTATAGCGGTTGGAGAGATAGAAATAGCCCAGCGCGGCGATGGTGATGTAGACCTGCAGTGAATCCACCTTTGCTCGGAACACACCTTCCCTGGCCCCTCTCGCCAGCAGATCCTCAAGAATGGAGAGCAGCGGAAACGACAACGAGCTCACCCGCTGAGCCCGGCGCAGATGGGCGCCTCTATGCAGGTTTTCACTGTTGAGGATGCATAGAAACGCGGGATTCTCGAGGTAGTAGTTCCAGGTGAAGGCGATCAGGGCCTTCATGGCCTGCAGCGGAGGGGTGCCGCGCAGATTGAGTGCCTGTTCGGCCTGGCCCAAGCCTTCATAGCACTGCTCCAGCACGGCGCGAAACAGCCCCTCCTTGCTGCCAAAGTAGTAGTACAGCATGCGGTCGACGGTTCGCGCTCGGGCGCTGATGCGCTCGATGCGGGCGCCGTCGTAGCCGCGGCGGGCGAATTCATCCATGGCGGCGGCCAGGACCTTGCGCCGCATGCCCTCAGGATCCCGTCGCGTGCGCGCGGCAGGCGCGACAGCTGACTTTGTCGGCATGGGTGGAGCGGCGACGCTCAGCGCTCCAGATGCTGGAATTTGTCCTTCACATCCTTCCAATCGTCCGCGTCCGGCAGGTGCTCCTTGCGCTCCGAGAGGGTGGGGCAGGTCTTGCTCATCTCGGCGTTGATCTCGACGAAGCGCAGCTGATCCTGGGGCAGGTCCACATCGGCGTAGATGGCATTGACCGGGCACTCCGGGATGCAGACCGCGCAATCGATGCACTCGTCGGGGTCGATGATGAGCATGTTGGGCCCTTCCTTGAAGCAATCCACCGGACAAACATCCACACAATCGGTGTACTTGCACTTGATGCAGCTCTCGGTAACGACGTGGGTCATGGCGAAGTGGAACAACGAATGAAGAAACCCAGTGATTGTACGCCAGCGGCATGAGGCGCGGATTGGAGTGAACACTTCAAAGAGTGTAGTATTCTCTCCATACACCATCCTTCGGCGTCTGCTGTGCCGGGTATTCGATGCCAGCGACTGACTTTTCCCAACCTCAGTATCTCCGACCAGCCGACATGGACGAGGCCCTGGCGGCGTTGGCCCGCGGAAAGGTCCGCGTGCTGGCGGGGGGGACGGATGTCTATCCATCCCTTGTTAACAGGCCGGTTGATGGCGACGTGCTGGACATCACAGCTATCGAAAACCTGCATGTCATTCAAGAAGAGGCCGAGTATTTTCGGCTGGGCGCCGCCGTAACCTGGCGCGACCTGTGTAACACGCCGCTGCCCCGGTGGATGGGTGCGCTGCAAGCGGCGGCACGCGAAGTGGGCGGACCACAGATCCAGACCACGGGAACCCTGGGCGGCAATCTCTGCAACGCTTCGCCGGCGGCCGACGGGGCGCCCGCGCTGATGGCCCTGGAGGCCAATGTCGAGCTGACTTCCGTGCGGGGTATTCGCCAGCTGCCCTTGACCGACTTCATCGTCGGGGTGCGGCACACCGAACTCTCTCCAGACGAACTCCTCACCGCAGTGATCATTCCCAAGCCGGTGGGGGATGCTCGATCAATCTTTCTCAAACTCGGGACGCGGCGCTACCTGGTGATCTCCATCGCGATGGTGGCGGTCTGTCTCGAAACCGACGCGGACGATCTGATCGTGCGGGTGAGTGTGGCCGTCGGCGCCTGTTCCCCCATCGCGCGGCGGCTGCGCGCGTTGGAGCTGGCACTCATCGGCATTCCACGACCTGATGCCCCGGCCCAGCTGCGGGCGGCCCATCTTGAAGGCCTCAGTCCGAACGACGACGTCCGCGCGGACGCCGAGTATCGCTTGGAGGCCGCCTTTCGCCTGGTGCGCGAGGCATTGACGGAGCTGGCGGCATGAACCGGCGCGCGGACGAAGGGCTTTCGGCTCAGCTGGGTATCACGTTCAGCGTCAACGGCACTCAGGTTAC
>VGFD01000686.1 GCA_016868975.1 Armatimonadota bacterium
ATCGAGGACTACGAGTGCGAGGCCCGCGACACCAAGCTGGGCGCCGAGGAAATCACGCGCGACATTCCCAACGTCGGTGAGGACGCGCTCAAGGACCTCGACGAGCGCGGCATCATCCGCATCGGCGCGGAAGTGCGGCCGGAAGACATCCTCGTGGGCAAGGTCACCCCCAAGGGCGAGACCGAGCTGACCGCCGAGGAGCGCCTGCTGCGCGCCATCTTCGGTGAAAAGGCCCGGGACGTCCGCGACACCTCGCTGAAGGTGCCGCACGGCGAAAAGGGCAAGGTCATCGACGTCAAGGTGTTCAGCCGCGACAAGGGCGACGACCTCGCCCCCGGCGTCAATCAGCTGGTCCGCGTCTACATCGCGCAGAAGCGCAAGATTCTGCAGGGCGACAAGATGGCCGGCCGTCACGGGAACAAGGGCGTCATCGCCAAGATCCTGCCGGTCGAGGACATGCCGTTCATGCCGGATGGCCGTCCCGTGCAGATCGTGCTCAATCCGCTGGGCGTGCCCTCCCGCATGAACATCGGACAGGTGCTCGAGACGCACCTCGGCGGCGCGGCGGCGACGCTCGGCCTGCGCGTCGAGTGCCCGGTCTTCGACGGCGGGTCGGAAGAAGAAGTCAAGAACTACATGAAGATCGCGCGCCTCAAGCGCGTGCTGAAATTGCGCGATCTTGACTTCTCGGCCGACGACATGGAGCGGCTGGTGGGCAACATCAATCCCGCCGACGCGCTGCGCGAATACCTCAACAAGAAGGGCGTGCCGGTCACCACCGGCGACGTCGAGCAGATGCTCGCCAGCCCGAAGCCGCTCGAACAGGTGAAGAAGGCGCTCAAGGGACACGACAAGTTCGTCGCCGACGAGGTCGAGAAGCTCGTTCACCCGCCGGGCGTTGAGGAGCGACTCCGCGAAATCCTCGCCGCACGACGACTCAAGCGCACCAACGAGGAGATCGAGGCGCTGGCCGACTACGTCGAGCGCTGGAAGAAGATGCCCGAGGACGGCAAGACGGTGCTGTACAACGGCAAGACCGGCGAGCCGTTCGACAACCGCATCACGGTGGGCCAGATCTACATGCTGAAACTGGCGCACCTGGTTGACGACAAGATCCACGCACGGTCGACGGGCCCCTATTCCCTTATTACTCAGCAGCCGTTGGGCGGCAAGGCGCAATTTGGCGGCCAGCGTTTCGGAGAAATGGAAGTCTGGGCGCTGGAAGCCTACGGCGCGGCCTACACGCTGCAGGAGCTCCTTACGGTGAAGTCCGACGACGTGGTGGGTCGCGTGAAGACCTACGAGGCCATCGTCAAGGGCGAGAACGTGCTGGAGCCGGGCGTGCCCGAGTCGTTCAAGGTGCTCATAAAGGAGCTGCAGAGCCTCTGCCTGGACGTGAAGATCCTGTCCGGGGACGAGGCCGGCCGCCTCAAGCCCATCGAGCTGAAGGGCGTCGAGGAGCAGGACGTCCGCGCCACCGCCAAGGAGCTTGGCCTCGACATTGGCGAGGAAGCCACCCTGCTCACGCCGTCGTCGTAAACGGGTTTTGCCCGCGTCGGCCCGCCGGGTTTATCGCCCTGGCGGGCTCGGCCGGCGCGGGCCTTTTCCCGGTCTTTTCGGTTTTTCGCTTTTGAGGAAGGATCTCTGAAAACATGATTGACGTGAACAATTTCGATGCGATGCAGATCGGGCTGGCGTCCCCCCAGCAGATCAAAGAGTGGTCGTACGGTGAGGTCAAGAAGCCGGAGACGATCAACTATCGCACGCTGAAGCCGGAGCGCGACGGCCTCTTCTGTGAGAAGATCTTCGGTCCCATCAAGGACTGGGAGTGCCACTGCGGCAAGTACAAGCGCATCCGCTTCAAGGGCATCATCTGCGACAAGTGCGGCGTGGAAGTCACCCGCTCCAAGGTGCGCCGAGAGCGCATGGGCCACATCGAGCTGGCCTCGCCGGTGTCGCACATCTGGTACTTCAAGGGCGTGCCCTCGCGCATCGGACTTCTGCTGGATATGTCGCCGCGCACCCTGGAGAAAATCATTTATTTCGCGTCGTACGTCCTCATCGACGCCGGCGACACGCCGCTCGCCAAGAACACGCTGCTCTCGGAAATGGAGTACCGCGAGGCGCGCGAGAAGTACGGGAATTCGTTCCGCGCCGGCATGGGCGCCGAGGCCATCCGCGAATTGCTTTCCGCGCTGCAGCTGGACGCCGAATACGAAAAGCTGCGTGAGGACGTCAAGACCGTCACCGGCCAGAAGCGCACGAAGGCCATCAAGCGCCTGGAGGTGGTGGAAGCGTTCCGCAAATCGGGCAACCGTCCCGAGTGGATGATCCTCGACGTGATTCCGGTGATCCCGCCGGAGCTTCGCCCCATGGTGCAGCTCGACGGTGGCCGCTTCGCCACGTCGGATCTTAACGATCTGTATCGCCGCGTCATCAACCGCAACAACCGCTTGAAGCGGCTGCTGGACCTGGGCGCGCCGGAGATCATCGTGAAAAACGAGAAGCGCATGCTGCAAGAGGCCGTGGACGCGCTCATCGACAACGGCCGCCGCGGCCGCCCGGTCACCGGCCCTAATAACCGTCCGCTGAAGTCGCTGTCGGATATGTTGAAGGGCAAGCAGGGACGCTTTCGCCAGAACCTCCTCGGAAAGCGCGTGGACTACTCGGGCCGCTCGGTGATCGTCGTCGGTCCCAACCTGAAGCTCCACCAGTGCGGCCTGCCCAAGGAAATGGCGCTCGAGCTCTTCAAGCCGTTCGTGATGAAGAAGCT
>VGFD01000687.1 GCA_016868975.1 Armatimonadota bacterium
GCACTGTTTAACCCGCCCCAGGGGTATAACCAGGGACCACCGCATGGTGGTTGGCGCCGGATGCTAACCTCCCGGCAACATCTCCAGGGCGCGTGTGGCCTATACTCGGTCAGAGACAGCCTTTCGGAGGATGCCATGAACGCCCTTAACACGCTTCGCCTCACCGCCACGCCCGCCGCGCCGGTCCAGGCGGCCGCGCCCCAGGCGCCCGCGCAGACTCCCGTGACGGCGACCCCGTCGATTGACGACGTGAAGCTTTCGGGCGCTGGCAGCCTCATCCGCAGCACGGGCAAGGGCCTCGCCAAGATCGGCGGCTTCGGTGGCCTGGCCATCGGCGCCGGCCTCGGTCTGGCCGCGGGTCTGGCCCTTGGATTCAGCGGATTTCTTCTCCCCGTGACGGGCGCGCTGACCCTCGGCTGGCTTGGCGCGGACGCGAAGGGCGCCAAGAACGCGATTGCAGCGGGCGTCACCTCCCCGCAATTCCAGCAGCGGCTGCGCGCGAACCGCAGCAGCACGCCGCTGTCTCCGGCGAGCCAGTTGTACATGGTCGGCGGCGCCGCGCTCTCAATGGGTCTCGGCCTCGGCGTCCTGGGCGGCACCGCGGGCCTGCTGGTCGGCGTGGCCGGCGCGCTGGTCACCACGGCGTACTTCGGCATCCAGGGCCACAAAGCCGAGCACGCGGTGAAGGAGCACCTCAACCTGCCGTAAAGGGACGCGTGCCAATCATCGAGCGAAGGCCTCGGGGCGCAGATGCCCTGAGGCTTTTGAATTACCTGGTCATCCGCGGACTGCGAGGCCATCATTCCCAGGTCGTTCCCCCGCACCATCCCGGTGCACCGCGAGCAGTTCCTGGGGGCGGTCCGCCGGGCGCTCATCATGGCGGCTGCTACCGACGCCACCGGATGGCTTCATTCGCGCGACTCAATCCAACCGCCGTCTGATGGCCCGCGAGCGGAGCCGGCTACGTTCTGGAGGAGGCGGCCACCGTGAAGCCGGCGCTATCCAGCAAACTCCACACCCCCTTGAACCGCAAAGGAGAGGCGCCCGCCCCCCCGCGCGGTACCCAGCAAACTCCACACCCGCTTGAACCGCAAATGAGAGGCGCCCGCCCCCGCGCGCGCAACTTCCTTTCAGACTTAATTCACCCGGGCCTGTTACCATCCCCCTATCTCAGCAGGTGCAGGTGTGATGACTGGCTCCGTCGCAATCGGCTCCGGCGCGGGGGCTTCGCTTCCCCCTTCGGTTGCGCGCGCGCAGGCCACCGAGAAGGAGTGGTCGCTCCTCTTCTACAACGCGGGGCACGCCGACGAGAGCAAGATGTGCACCGCCTCGCTGCTCGACCTGGAGCGCGTGGGATCCGACGACAACACCCACGTCGTGGCCATGAACTACCGCTCGCCGTGGCTTCCCGAGCAGGCGCTGCGCATCAACCAGGCGCACAACGGCGCGCGCACCTACTACGTCGAGAAGCACGAGCACGCCCAGGCCCCCGCGTGGATTCCCACCGACGCGCGCGCCCTGGCGAATTTCCTGAAGACGAAGCCCGCCGACATCGGGGTCGCCCGAGATCGACCGCAAGGACACGGTCAACATGGGCGACCCCGAGACCCTTCGGCAATTTCTGCTCGACAACGTGCAGCGCTTCCCCGCGAAGCACTATGCGCTGTTCATCAGCGGGCACGGCGCCGCGTTCGGCGGCCAGTCCATCGTCCACCATCCCGAAGGGCGCATTCACAACGAAAAGCTGGCCGAGGTACTTGCCGACGTCTCCCAACAGACCGGCAAGAAATTCGCTCTCGTCAACCTGAACACGTGCTTCGGCGCCAACCTGGAAACCCTGTACCCGCTGCGCAACGTCGCGGATGCCGCCGTCGGCTCGCAGGGCACCATCTTCGCGGGAACCCAGCCGTTCGTCGCCGTCCTTAAGGACATCCAGGACGGCGTGAAAGAGGGGCTCCAACTGAGCGGCGCCGACGTCGCGCGGCTCTGCGTCGAGGAAAGCCGCCGCCAGCCGCTGGGCAACCTGTTCACCGAGACGCTCTCCGCCGTTGACCTCACGCAGCTACAGAACGTCGCCGACGCCGTGAAGGGCCTCCAGGACGCGCTCGCCACCGCGGAACAAGAAACCTTGCGGGAGGCCTGGAAGGCCTCCCATCGCATCGATTACAGCAGCATTCCCAGGCAGGTCTGGGTCACCGACGTGGCCTCCTTCGCGGACGAAGTTGGCAAGCGGATCTCCGACGACGCCGTGCGGGCCGCGGTCAAACAGGTCCGCGAGGCCGTGGACGCAGCCGTCGTGGCCGAGACGCACGCGGACTCCAACCGCGAGACCGTCACTTCCCGCGCGATGCGCTTCGGTTTCGGCAAGCGCGAGCAAGACTTGAGCCGCCTCTCCGGCCTCACCTTTTATCTTGACGACGAGGCCTTCGCGAAAGGCTCGCGCCTGCAGCTCATCAATCAATCGGAGTACGGCGCGGATGGTCGCCCGGAAGCCTTCATGAAGCACCTGAGCGGCGGCCGCCCGGAGCCCACGCCGCTGCAGCGCGCGCTGAACACGATCAAGGAAAAACACGCCGTCGTCGAGCAGAAAGCCGTGCAGGCCCTGCGCATTCCGCAGGTCGTGCCGATTGCCGAGCGCGTGCTGCTGGGCGCGGGGATGCTGGGCGGGCTGCGCGCGCTCTCGCACTTCGGGATTCCCGCGTACTCCGTGGGATTCGGCTCCTACTTCGCGATTCGCGGCACCCTTGGCGTCATTAACGGCACCCGCGACG
>VGFD01000688.1 GCA_016868975.1 Armatimonadota bacterium
GTTCCAGGCAGGGCATCGACGTGGATCATCCCCACGACCGCCTTGCGAATTCCCAGAAAGTCAACCGAAGTATTCACGACACGTCTCCCGTAATTGTTGAGGGGTGATGAGCGGCATGGAATCGCACGTCTGGATGGTCAGCAAAGCCGCCGAAATTCCAAATTGCAGCGCGCGCTCCATCGGCTCGCCGTGCATGACGGCCCAGGTGGTGCCGGCCACGAAGGCGTCCCCGGCGCCGGTCACGTCCTTTACCTCCACCACGCGCGACGGCAGGATTCGCTCGCCGGCCGCGCTCACCCAGCGGACGCCGTCCGCGCCAAGGGTGGCAAATACGTGCATCACGCCGGCCGAAAGCAGCCGGGCGACGCCGCCAAGCGCATCAACCTCTTCCTCGTTGGGTGAGAGATAGGTGACGCCTTGCAGCGCGTCCTCGAGTCGGCAGCACTTGTCCGCCGCTGTCGGCTCTATCCAGAGCGGCACGGCGTGCGCGCGACACGTCTGCGAAAGCCAGCGCACCGAAGCGGCCGGCAGGTTCAGGTCGGCCACCACCAGGGGGGAGGCCGCGATGACCTCTTCGTGGCGCTCCAGCAGGTCGGGAAGCATCCGCTCGCAGATTTCCGCCGCCGCCACGCCGACGCTCAGGCAGCCGTCGCTGTCGAGAATCGCAAGATAAGTGGCGGTGGCGGCGTACGGGTCCCGCAACACGAGATCCGCGTCCAGGCCGGCGCGCGCGCACTCGGCCAGCATCCACGCGCCGTCGTCGTCGCGGCCCACGAGCGAAAGGAAGCGGGGCGCGGCGCCCAGGCGCGCCAGAGTGGCCGCGATGTTGAATCCCACCCCGCCGGGCCGCCGACCCACCGTGCCGATGTTGGAGGTGCCCGGCACCAGGCGCGCGCGGGTCTTTCCCTTCACATCCACCAGGGCGCCGCCGATGACCAGCGGACGGGATCTGTCGGTGCTCACGGCGCGACATTCCGCAAGACCGCGCCGGCTTCCCGCAATTTTTCAGGAGCGGTCGGTATTCTGTGATCAGGAGGTCGTCATGATCGCGCAGTCCTACACCATCCAGGTCCCCGTCCGAGAGTATCCCGGCCTCGCCCTTGCCTTCGTCGACAACCAGCGCACGGGCGAGTTCGTGCCCGAGCAGGACGCCGTGGTCATGGGGAAGTCGACCATCGACGGCCAGGCGGCGGGCGGCGCGACGCTGCCGTACGCAAGGCTGAAGGAAGCGGTGGCGGCGCTTGGCGGCCACGCGACCTCCGAGGAACTCGCGGCCCATTTCGCCGCCGAGGAGCACGCCAGCGGCGACGCGCCCTGCCGACAGACCCAGGACGGCGTGGAGAAGGAAGGCTGGACAACATCGGTCGCCGCAGAGCCGCCCGTGCCGCCCAGCGCCGAGCACCCGGCGGTCGACTACGCTTACCAGATCAACGCCGACGGCACGCTGTCGATGGAATACACCTATCAGCGCGGCGTGGCCATCATTCCCGACGGCGACGCTGCGATCCTCGACAACGACGGAAACGGCAAGCCCGAAGCCGAGCACGACAGCATCCTCGTGTACAAGCGCAAGAGCGACGAGTCGCGCGCCATTTTCAGCGGATTGTTTCCCTACAAGGCGCTGACGCAGGCGCTCAGCGACCTGGGCGGCACGGCCACTGAAGACGCGCTTTACGCGCAGCTCACGCGCAACGAGCAGGACGGCACCGACATGAAGGTCGTGGAGATGGTGGCGCTGCCCGATCCGCTCGCGCACATGGAGCGGAAAGTGGTCAAGACGTTTCATCAGACGCCCGAAGGCGGAATTTTCGTGGACTACGCGATGGGTCTGGAGCAGACGTACCGCGGCGGTTGGCAATCGCGGTATTAGACTCTTGCCGACATGGCGCAAGCGTTTTTTTTAATGTTTCGCCTTCCACTCGCCGTATACGATGGCGGCGGAGCCTGCCGCGAATACGGCGATACCGACGCCGCCGTGCCCGGCCAGCACCAGCGCGGCGCCGGCACACTGGGTTGCAAAGCCGCCCCAGGCGAGCGCCTTGTAGGCTTTGCGCGTCTTGTCAGCGTCCGTCGTGCCGGTCAGGGTCACCGAATCTCCGATTGCGTTGGAGGCAGCGGAAAGCGGGCGCGCCGCCACTGGGAGTGCGACTGGCGGAGCGGTAAAAGTGGAGGGAACGTTCATTTGCTGGAATCTTCCCTTTTCAGGTTGTTGACAGCATATCTATCCGTGCTGGAGGATTCCTGAAACTGCGCGTCGGGAATCGCGGCCAGCTCGACCACGTGGCAGCCACGGTCACACGCGCGCAGGCGTGATGGCGTCGCAGGCCCTCGTCCACCGACCGCGCTCGTCGGTGTGCAGAAAAGTCTTGAAACCTTCCAGCTGGAGAATCGTCATCGGAGCCTCGCGAATTTCTTGGGGTCAAAGGCCTCGCGCAACGCCTCGCCGATCAGGACGACGCACGGCAGCGTGCCGGCGAAAGCGGCCACCGGCGTGCTCGTCAGGTGCGGATGGTTGACGATATTTTCGCTTCCCTGCCGCAACAGCGTGCCCCAGGACGGTGTGTCCCCGATATCAAGAAGGTGACTACCGGCACGAGCGCGTTCGGCAGGAAGTTCTTCCGGTCGGAAACGCCCAGCGCGCGCGGCCTGCACTTAGGGCGCTCCGCAAAATAACAAATCGTATTTTATTCAAAAGCACGGTCAAGGAGGATCAACGGTGTAGTTCCACTCACCGTGGAAGCGATGGCGCTTCAGTGGAATCGTCTCCATC
>VGFD01000689.1 GCA_016868975.1 Armatimonadota bacterium
TTCCGCTTAACCACGCGGAATCTGTCGAAATATACCGACCGGTTTCCTCGCCAATTCCGAAGGACGGCATAGAATTCGCATCGTTCGTAGCCTCGCGACAACAAGAATGAAGGGCGCCATGAACGACATCGTTGGCCAGGTCCTCGATTACATGGAATACAAGAACAAGCTGAAGACCGCCGAGTGGGAGGAACGCCTGTGGCAGCAGCATCTGCGCGGGGCGCCCACCGATTTCCGTCATGAGACCGAAGTGCGGAAGTACGGCGAGCTCCTTGATCGCTTGGAGAAAGCGCGAGCCGTCGCGAGCAAGCTCCACAGCCGTCGCGCAGCCCACGTACCGCGTTTCGCCGTTCCGCAGGCAACCGGAAACTAGCTTCCTGCGCTGAAAACGTGAGGCGCGTCTCACCCGGACGCGCCGGCAGACGGCACTACACTGCCTGGGCTACCATGACCCGGCCGCAGAACGAGCCGGACCGTGGTTCACCCAGACGGCGTTGGGAACGCAGCGGATCCCGAAGAGCAGCGGCGCGGCACCGTACGCCTGCGCTTTCAGGCGAGCTGAGGCCTTTGTTCAGTAGCCGAGCGGCGTGAACACGTCGCGCTTGACGAACAGTGCCTTCAGGAATCGCCAGCGCACCTTGCCGTCGGTGAGCCAGCGCACGGCAGCGCCGTTCTCCCGCGCGTTCAGCATCCCTTCGACCAGAAAGGGCGTCACGGTCTCGACCGAGTCGGCGAGGATGTTCAGGATCTTCTTGCTCTTCTGCCAGCCCTCGCCGCGTTTGTCCGGCGGCGGGACGAGCAGGTCGGTCACCACGATGCCCGGACTCAGGTAGCCGACTTTCACCGGCCCCTTTTTCAGCTCCATCACCATGGCCTTGGTGAAGTAGCGCAGCGCGTACTTGGTCGAGCCGTAGACGGCGACGGTCGGCCGTATGGCGCCGTTGCTGCCGAAACCCTCCATGTTCCAGATCCAGCCGCCTTTCTGTTTGTACATGGCGGGAATGGCAACCCGGTTGCAGTTCATCATGCCGATCAGGTTCGTTTCGATCGTCTGGCGGATCTGCTCGGGCGGAATGGCGAAAAACGGCATCTTCGCGTCGTCACGGCCTGCATTGTTCACCCAGATGTCGACACGACCGAAGGCGGCGGCTGCGGCAGCCCACAGTTTCTCCACCTGCGTGTAGTCGGCAACGTCGCAGGTCTGGCCCGCAACCCTGACGCCCGGAAACTCGCGCGCCAGGTGCGCCACCGCCTGGTCCACCGCGGCCTGGCCGCGGCTCGATACCAGCACCGGGTGGCCGCGGCGCAGGAACTCCCGCGCCATGCCGAGGCCGATGCCCTTGGTGCTGCCGGTGATGACGACGTTCATCGCTCGCCCGCCCCGCCCGGCTTCAACCGCGGGTCATCGAGCTGGCGCTGCTTGATGTCTTCGACAAAGTCGCGGAAGTCCGGGCGCACCAGTTTTTCCAGCGCGCGGCGGATGTAAGTGTCGGGTCCGAGCGGGCATTGCGCGTAAAGGCTCTGCCGCCAGCCCTTGTCGGTCTTGCGGTAGATCGACAGCACGCGATCGAAACCGGCGCGTGGCGTGCCAACGGGGCCCGGCACGCGGATCTTGATCTCGAACCAGTGGTCGTAGAGCGCAAGGCAGAGGCCGGGCACCAGTTCCTTCACCCAGAGGTTGGCGTAGCCCCAGCGGAAAGCCTCGAGGCCCTTCTTCGGCGGGAAGATGTACTTGTCGAGCGTGGGCCAGCCGATCAGCACGTCGTAGAGCTCCTCCGCAACGTACATCGGGTTCGGATCGTCGCGGTCCCAGATCTCGTCCGGCAGCTTCCACCACTCCTGGGCGTTCCAGATCTCCTCGGTGCGGCGGAGCACGGCGTCGATTTCGCCCCGCAGCTTCTCGTCGCAAGGCGGATAGACCCCCTCCTTGTTCTTGTCCCGGTAGTAAAAGGGCAGTTCCTTGCCTTCCTTCTTTTCCGCGGCCTGCGCGCCCATTGCTTGCGCCATGAGCAGTCCGCCGAGTGCGCCGGCGAAGAGATCGCGGCGGTCGAGACTCGTGTCGTTGTAGTTCATCTTCGGTCTCCTTGTCAGGCGGGTTTCCAGGGTTTGGCGTACAGGCGGTCGGGATAAAGCTTTTCCATGCGCTCGCGGAAATCCCGCGGCAGCGCATCGATACCGTCGAGCTTCACGCCGTCGGCGTGCCAGACGACGTGGCCGGGCTGGCCTGCCATTTCCATCCAGCGCGGCCAGGGCGCGAAATAGGTCGAGGAGAATCCTGCCGGGCAATACGCCCGGCTGGTGTCGAGCAGGTCCTCGAGGCGTGCGCGCCCGACGCTGGACTCACCCATCGGCTGGGGGATGCCCGGAGGATAGACGCGATCATGGGAAATCCAGACGTGCTCGTCGTGGAAGTCCCAGACGTCGTGCCCGCTGCCGTAAGTCCAGTCGGCTTCTGCGACGCGAGCCGGACGCGTGCCCCGGATGGAGTGGAACACGACCGGGTCGGCCGTGCCGCCCAGCATGTTGGGACTGACGGCGTTGGTCTTGCCGGTGTAGGGGTTCTTGAATTCCTGGAGCACCTGCTTCGTGTACGGATCCTGGAAAAACGAAGTGGTGACACCGCTTGCCGCGTATTGGCCTTCGAGCGTTTTCGTGAAGCGCGGGATCTCCAGTCCTTCGAAGCGCACGAGCAGGCGCGGCGCCGTTTCACCGACGATGCCGTAGATCCGGCCGAAGTACCACCACGGCGCATCGCGCTCGTCGAGA
>VGFD01000690.1 GCA_016868975.1 Armatimonadota bacterium
TCTCATCCTGCGCGCCGCCGCGTTGCTGGGCGGGGGCCTCAGCGCGCGCCACGTCCTCACGCGGATGGTGCACGGCGTCGATACCAGCGAGCTCGCGCTGGCCACCTGCCGCGCGCGCCTGGGCCTGCTTGCGCTCGCCCATGGGGGACGTGCCGACGATGCCGACGATGCCCCGCTGGCGCGCGGCAACAGCCTCGTTGACGATGGCCAGTTTGCCTGGAAGAAGTCCTTCCCAGGGGTGTTCGCGCGGGGCGGGTTCGATCTCGCCATCGGCAATCCACCGTATCTGCGCGACAGCCGAAAAAAAGACATGCCCGCCGACCTCGCCAGCCGCTACCGCGCAGCGACCTCGCACTACGATTTATATACGCTGTTCATGGAGCGGTCGCTGGAAGTTGTCCGCGAGGGCGGCCGAATTTGTCTGTTGACCTCGAACCGCTACCTCGTGCAAAAATACGGCGAGGGGATCCGCCGCTTGCTGCTCGAGCACGAACTGGAGGAGGTCACCGACCTCGATTTCCGCACCTTTGAGGCGGGCGTGACGACCTGCATCACGACGGCCCGCAAGGCAGCCCCCGGCCCGCGCGCGACCGCCCGACTGGCGCGCGTCACCGCCGAGGAGGCGCTGCCCGCGCGCCACGCCCCGCCGGGGGACGTTCCCCAGGCGGTTGCCGCGAAGGTGCCGCTTTCCTGGCTGCGGGGATTGGAGCGGGCCGCTTTCCGCATCGGCCTGGACCCGGCCCGGGTGGCGCTGGCGGAGCGCCTCGCCGAGGGTGCCGCGCGCTTCAGCGACCTGGGATTCGTCACGCTGGGGATGGTGTTCCACGATCCGCGCGAGGGCGGCGCGCGCAAGGCCGACTACCTGTCCCACGAGCGCCGCCCCCCGTTCGACGCGCCCCTGGTGGACGGCGAGCACGTGGAGCGCTGGCGCTTCAACGGAAAACTCTGGCTGCGCTACGCGCCCGACGAGCACCGCGAGCCGCGCTTCCCGGAATTGTTCGCATCGCCGAAGCTGGTGTGCCGCCGCATCATCGGCAGGGCTCGGATCATGGCGTGCGTGGACGAGGGCGGCACCTATTTCTCGGACAATACGGTGGGCTTCGTTCCCTACCACGCGCTGCGCGACTGCTCGGCGCGGGCGGTGCGGGCACGGGCCAACAAGGCGGCGCGCGGCAGCGGCTTTGACCTCTACTACCTGGCCGCGCTGCTCAACAGCCGCCTGCTCACCTGGTACTACCGCACCATGCTGGGCTTTGGCGTGCACTTTTATCCGGCCCACCTCAAGGCGCTGCCGGCGCGCGAGGCGGACGCCCCGACCGCGCGCGCGCTGGCCGCGCTCGCGCGGGAAGCCAGCCGCGCGCGGGACACGCGGGACCTCGATCGGGAGATTGACCGCCTCGTGGAGCGCCTCTACGAAGTGACCCCGCGGGAGTCCGCGCTCATCGGAGGGGGATAACCTCTCTGGGTATAACCTCCCTGGAGCGAAAACTGAGGAGGCCGTCCCCTATGACCACGCCCAACCCCCGCACCGACTTGCGCGTCGGGCTCACCATCGTGAGCCTGGAGGAAGGGGATCTCACCGAGGCGGAGGTGGACGCCATCGTCAATCCCGCCAACCACCTCCTGGTGCTGGGTTCCGGCGTGGCCGGCGCCATCAAGAACAAGGGCGGCGACACCATCCAGGAAGAGTGCAACCGTATCGGCGGCATCGACGTGGGACAGGCGTGCATCACGGGCGCCGGCGAGCTGCGCGCGCGGCACGTCATCCACGCGGTGGGCCCCCGCATGGGCGAGGGTGACGAGGACGAGAAGCTGGCCAGCGCCACCCGCAACGCGCTGCGCGTGGCCAGCGAAAATCATCTGACCTCGGTCGCGTTTCCGGCCATCAGCACCGGCGTTTTCGGATTTCCCAGGGACCGCTGCGCGCACATCATGATGGACACCGCGGTGGATTTTCTAAAGCATGAAAAAACCACCGTGCGGCAGTTATTTTTCGTCCTGTACGATCACGACACGCTGGAGCTGTTCCAGCGCGAGATGGAGCGCCATCGCACCGCCGAGGAAATTACTGCCCGACGTGCTCCTTGAGCGGGGCCATCTTCTGCTGCACTGAGTGCAGCAGGCGCGCGCCTTCCCAGATAATGCGCGTGCCCTCGGTCAGGTTGTCCTTGTTGGCGTCGTCGATAAACTGCCGGTAGAGCGCCAGGCCCCGGCGGAAGCTGTCCGCGCCTTCCTGCAGCTCCCGCTCGGCCTCCAGGTTGAGCGCCATCAGGCGCCGCACTTCCTCTTTTTTTTCGGCGGGCACCGTGTCGATGTTGATGACCGGACGGGTGTAGGCGTGCGAGTGCTCCTCCACCACGCCTTCCAGCCAGGCAATCTCGGTCGCGAAGTCTTCGAGCGAGATCTCCGCCTCGGCGACCTTGTTCACCGCCTCGAAAATCCGCCGCACGTTGTCTGGCATGGGGATCTCTCCGTCACCGCCGGCACCCTCGGCCGGAGCGTCGCCGACCTGGTACTGGAAGGTGCTGGCCACCCCGGTCTCGGCCGCCTGCAGCAGCATGGCGCCGCACTTCTCGCACGTGCGGCGGCTCTTCTCGTTGTAGTGCGAGCACTTGACGCACAGGGTCTTGCCCTCGCGGTCGGCGATCTCCTGAAACGTCTCGTAGGACCTGTGCAGCTGATCGGCGGCGGCCACCAGCGCGTTCGACCCGGCCAGCAGCAGCTCCGCCCGACGCTCGTCGAAGTACCGA
>VGFD01000691.1 GCA_016868975.1 Armatimonadota bacterium
GCTGTAGCGTAGACGCGAGGTCATCCCCTGGAAAATGCGGACCGCTTCGTTGATGCGGTCCCAATTCTTGGATAATGCCAGCTCGAGCAGCAGCGCAAGGTTTGCGCCCGCCGAGAAATTCTCGCCCTGGTTGCCCACAACCAGGCCTGCGAAATCCTTCTCCACGCGGGCCATCGCCTTCTGGGTCATTTCCATGACCTTTTCGCCGATGGAGTTGGCCTTGCTGTGAAATTCCAGACAGGCCACGCCGTCTCCGAGATCAATCAAGGACGCGTCCTCGTTTCCGAGAACCACCTTATCGCGCAGGCGACGCAGGAAAATCGGTGCATCGACCGCGGCCTTTCCGTGCTTGCCATTGCCGCCCAGCACTCCGGCCGGAATCGAAAATCCCGCCTCGGACAGCTTCGCGCCGATCCGCTCGTGACCCAGCGCGCGCGCCGTCTCCAACGGGCCGAGGTCGTAGTTGAAGCCCCACTTGACGGCGTTGTCGACGTCCTCGGCGGTGGCCGCGACCTCTCCCACCTTGGAAGCCGCATAGCCGATGCCGTGCCAGGTGATGCGACGGATGAAGTCTCCGATGGGCCCTTCCAGCTCCAACAACGCAGCCAGTCGCTCCTCGGCGCTGGGCAGCTTGCGGATGGTTTCCAGCTCGGGAATCCGTACTTTGCCGCGATCCTCATATTCGAGCGTGTCGAAATTCAGCGTCAAGATTGTGGACTGGCCTTCCGCGCCCTTCACCTTCTTGAAAAAGCCCTGCCCACTCTTGTCGCCCAGCCATTTCTTCTCGTTGACCAGAGTCTCCAGGATGGGCGGGACCGGAAACCGCTCGCCAGTGGCCTTGCCGAGGTTTTTCGCGACCGTGTACACGATGTCGAGGCCGCTCAAGTCGGCGGTGCGGAAGGTGGCGCTCTTGGGGCGCCCGATCAGCGGACCCGTGAGCGCGTCCACCACGTCCGGGGTCAATTTCATGTCCACTGCCGCGTTGATGGCCTCGAGCCACGCGTAGGCGCCGACCCGGTTGGCCGCAAAGCCGGGCACGTCGTTGGCGATGACCACGCCCTTGCCCAGCACGCGATCGGCGAATTCCGCCATCGCTTCCATGGCGGCGGGATCGGTGTCCGGTCCGGGGATGATCTCCAGGAGGTGCAGATAACGCGGCGGGTTGAAAAAATGAGTGCCGAAAAACCGTTTGCGGAACGGCTCGCCACGCCCCTCGACCTGCAATTTCATGGGAATGCCGCTCGAATTGCTGGTCACCAGCGTGGTGTCGCGCACCAGCGGCTCCAGTTTGGCAAGCAAATCTCGTTTGACGTCCAGTTTCTCCAGCACGGCCTCGACCACCCAGTCGACTTCCGCGACCCGCTTGAGATCGTCGTCAATATTCCCGACTTCCACCAGCCGGGCGCGGTCCTTCGACATGAAGGCGGCGGGCTTCGCGTTGAGCGCGCGCTCCAGCCCCTTGCGGGCGATGGCGCTGCGGTCGGGGCCCTCGGCCGCGATGTCGTACAAAATAACCGGAATTCCAGCGTTGGCCAGGTGGGCGGCAATGCCCGCTCCCATGGTCCCGGCGCCGATCACGGCCGCCTTGCGAATCTTGTAGCGCATCCGCACTCCTCCTCATCCCCGGAAACGGGGGAGGGGCGGTTCGCCTCACAGCCGGGCGGGACCTTCAGGGAAGCGCCGCGGGCGAGTCCGAGGGCAGGTGCGCGCGCAATTGATCGTACAGCTCGCTGGATTGATCGACGTTGCGCATGTCGAGGCCCATCCCCGCGGGCTGGATCAGGAACGCGACGTCCTGCGTGTTGCCCAGCCCTCCGTGGGTGCCGAGCTGGGGGTGCAGCGCGAAGTTCACAATCTTGTCCCCCACGAAGCCGCCGAACGCCATCACGTCCC
Organism: Armatimonadota bacterium; assembly: GCA_016868975.1. Classification (GTDB taxonomy): domain Bacteria; phylum Vulcanimicrobiota; class Xenobia; order RGZZ01; family RGZZ01; genus VGFD01. The sequence continues at coordinate 1,894 of VGFD01000691.1, forward strand.
CGGCGCCGTGGCGGTGGGCCTGATCGTGCAGCTGCCATACGGTGACGTTTTCGTGGCCGTACTGCACGAGCGGGTTGACGCCCTGCACCTGCACCTGCCCGCCCTGCACGCGGACCCGGCCCTGCTTGCCGAGGATCTCGGTGGCGTCGCCGTCGCGGGTCACGATGAACCCGACGCCGGGATGCGCGGCAATCTTGCCCAGCACGCCCGGGTAGACGGCCTCCACGTCGGCGCCGTTCGCGGCCTCGTCCGTGAAGTGGAAATACAGGTGCGCGCCGGTGCCGAAATCGAGCATCGTCATGCGGCTGTCGCCATCGGTATCCGCCAGGTGCACGTGGGGAAGGTTGGGCTCCGCCTCGACCGGGTGCGCCGCGGGTGCCGACGCCCCGGGCATCAGCGACAGCACGTACTGTCCCAGCGACTGGCCGTACTGCTCGCTGAAGCGCACGTTCGCGGTCTGCCCGTGATCGCCGTAAATCACCAGGTTGTACTTGCGATCACCGTGCGCCGCAGCCTTCATCAGGATGCCGAGATTGCGGTCGATCGCCTTCAGGCTGCGCATCGCGCGGTCCGGCCCGAGCGCGTGGCTGATGTCGTCAAAGCCGGGCAGATCCGCGAACACCGCCGGGTCGCCCTTGGCCATGCGCGCGGTCATGGCACGCACCGCAGCGTCGGTGAGGACCACGTTCTGCAGCGCGCTCCACAGCGCGGGCTTGAGCCGACCGTGCGTGAAGTCCTGGGGGATGTCGTCGCGCTTGCGCTGGTGGACGCCGCGCACGAACTCCGACGCAAAGCGCCCAAGGGTTCGCGCGGCCTGGAACGGATGGATGGCGAGGTGCCAGGCAAGGTGCCGC
>VGFD01000692.1 GCA_016868975.1 Armatimonadota bacterium
CGGCTGTCCGGGAAGAATGTCCCCGCCCACCAGCAGGTTCGCGCGCAACAGATCGAGATGTGAGGAAACCCGCACGAGAAGCTCCCACTGGCTGATGAGATCCACTGGAGCGGCAGCGGCGCGCTTCTTGCCGTTTCCGCGTGGAAAGCACGCGAGCAGTCCACGGGAGATCGCCAGCGCGTTGTTGCGCTCGTGCTTGCTGTCTTCGAGCAGCGCAAGGTAGATGTTGAAAGCCTGCAGCGCGGTTGCGCCGTTGCCGTCGCGATAGGAGGCGGTGACCATGTAGCGGGCAAGTTGAGTAAAGAGCGGACCCGCGAGGTCGCCTCCGGAGTGGATGCCGAGCACGCCTATCAGCAGATGGCGGAGCTCATCCCAGTCTTCGCCGCCGGTGCCTTCGTCGAGGCGATCTCCAATGACCTGGATGATGCGCCGGAGAAGCGCGTCGATTCTCGAGTCCACCGGGAAGCGCTGGGCCGAGCGCCCGAGCCGCCGCTCCCACGCGGCGTATTTGTCGCGGAAGATGCGCAGATACTCGAGGCACAGCCGATATTTGCGCAGCTCCAGAAAAGACTCGGCCATGTCGAGCGCCATTGCGTAGTTCAGCGAGGTCACGTCGTCCGCAAGAATCTGGTAGCCGCACTCCAGCACGCGCTGCGGCTGCCGCTCGGCGATGGCCTTGCCAATGGCCCGGGACAGCGCGTAATAACGCGAATGCGCGCGGCGCGGCTGCTTGCCGATCATGTCCTCGATGATGGGCGGCACCATGTCGAAGTAATTCAGCTTTTCAAAGGCCATTTTCTGGCCGGCCTCGGCCACCCGCAGGCGCGCGGCGTCGTTCTTCAAATAGAAGTCGGCGATTTCGAGCGTTTCATCAGGATGGGTGCTCCAACAGCAGTTGCGATGGTTGGCGAAGCCCTCGGACATTTCTTCCATGCCCTCGCTGTACGCCCAGATGCAGAACGCCTTGCTGCCCAGGGCGCGCGCCAGGCGACTGCCGAACGCGCCGTAGCGGCCGTTGGAAGTAATTCCCAGGATGACCTTCGCGGACGCGTTTACTTTGGAAAGGTCGTCGTAATTGAAGGTGCCCTTGTAGTGCTTACCGTCGATCACGCCGGGCACGTCGAGCCAGCCGCCCGACTCCCCGCTGCGGCGCCCCCACAGGGAGACGTCGTAGCCGTTCTTGACCAACGGCACGACCACGTTGTCCACGCTCTCGCGCTTGCAGTCGTACCAGTTGTAGATGGGATTTCCGTAGCCCACGAAGTCGCATCGGTATTTTTCGTCGGGCTCCACCGGACAGTGAAAGAACGGCAGGAAGCCGAACGGCCAGTAGTACACGTTTTCCACGCCGCGGCTCTTGAAGTAGTCGACGTCCCACGGGTTATTGGCGGCGAGGTTGCGGAAATACTGGTTGCGGTCCCACTCGATGTCACGGTCCGGACCCTGCTCGGTGACCCAGATCAGCACCGGCACGCCGGTTTCCTCGGCGGCTTCCAGGATGGGCACGTGATCCCGCCGATAGCGATGGATCAGCAGATCCGGCTGATAGTCGCGGAGCAGCGCCACCATCTGCTCTTTCGTCACGATGCTGGTGTGGTCGAGACGGATGGGCACCGGGAAAAAGTAGTCGTTGCCCGCGCTCGGCACCGCCATGCGGAAGTCGTAGTCCGGCATGCGGTCGAACAGCATCTGCATCTCGTAATCGAGCTCGTTTACGGAGGAAAACCAGAGAATCTTTTTCATCGCATTGAGGGGCGGCCCTCTTCGACACCCCGGGGCCATCCCCTCTGTCGGCAAAAGGAACCGACGCGCGCCCGGCGAAGCCACGGCGCCCATGGAAGCCCACTTCGGACTGCGCGTCCTCCAGTTGTTCCAGGAGCTTGGCCTCATCGCGTGGCTGGGCGGGCTGATCTACGTCTCCTTCGTGCTGCCCCGCGAGGGAGGGGCGCTGCCGCCAGTCTTCGTCCGCATGCTGGGTCTCGCGCGCTTCAAGGTCTTCGGGATGGCTTCCCTGGGCGTGCTGCTGTTGACGATGGGCATCCTCCCGCTGGTGGTGGGAGAGAACCGGGCCAGCGTGGTCAATATCCTGCGGCTGGTCATCCTGGGGGCGTGCATGGTGTCCACGGTGCAGCTCTACGGCGACCTGGACGCGGCGCTGGCGAAAGACCCGGGTAATCCGATTCCCAGCGTCGTCAACGAGGACCCGGCCCGCGTCGACCGCCTGCTGGGCCACATCAACAACGCTTGCCGCGCCCAGACCGTGGCCGGACTGGTGCTGGTGGTGCTCAGCGTCCTGGCCTGAGAACGACGCCGCCCCGCACGTGCGCGTGCAGCACGTACTGGCTTTGCGCGAGGCGGAATCCCAGCTTTTCGTAAAATCGGTTGGAGGGGATGTTCGCCACCTGCGTCCCCACGCGAAGGCGCGCCACGTCAGGGTATGCGTCGACGAAGGCCGCCACCATGGACTCGCCGGCCCCGCTCCGCTGCACGCCCGGGTCCACGCCGATGAGGTCGATGACCGCGGCGCCGCTGGCCCGCAACATGGTCAGAAAGCCCACCGCGCGCCCCTCGCGCAGGGCCACGATGACGCCTTCCCCGCGCCGCCCGGCCGCGCAGCTTTCCACCCAGAGACGGTTGACGTGATTGCCAAGGTCCTCGCCAAGCAACGGGTCCAGGTGAAAGCGTGAGAAGCGGAAGCAGCGCGCGCCAAGGTCCACGATGGCGTCCACGTCCTGGGGCGCGC
>VGFD01000693.1 GCA_016868975.1 Armatimonadota bacterium
GAGGTCGGGATGATGTCCCTCCGCTTCGGCCAGCGCGCCGATCTGGTTCACCAGGGCCAGGGCCGTCTTGAAGTCGTTCACCTTGAGCCTGCGCTCCAGGGACGCGCCATCGGTTCCCCAGGACGCGATGCCGCCCATGAGCGCTCTCTGCTCGGCGTCGCCAAGCCGCGGTGCGCCCGGCGCGCAGCGCGCCCCGCGCAGGCTGTCGGTGGTGGCCATGGTGATTGCTCCTTTTGATCGGATCCAGGGGGAGTCGCCTTCGGCGCCCCGCTGGGCGCTGAGCCTGGGCCGGAATACGGCGGCCCTTCCTCCATCTCCCGCACGGCAGGACTTTGCCCCCGCGGATGCCTATCGGGCAGGGATATGGCTCGCTTCCGCATCGACCTGGAGTACGAGGGCACCCGCTACAGTGGCTGGCAGGTTCAGCCCAACGCGCGCACCGTTCAGGGGGAGTTGTTCGGCGCCGTGGAGCGCGCCCTGAACGTGCGCCAGTATGACGTGCAGGGCTCCGGCCGCACCGACGCGGGCGTCCACGCGCTCTGCCAGACCGCTCACCTGGAGGCCCGCACCTCCCTTGCCCCGCCGCTGCTTCGCCAGCGGTTGAACGACGCTTTGCCGGCCGACATCAACGTCCTGGGCGTGGATCGCGCGCCGCAGTCGTTCCACGCGCGCCACGACGCGGTGGCCCGCACCTACCTCTACCAGGTGTCGCGCCGCCGTACCGCGTTTGGCAAGCGCTTCGTGTGGTGGGTGAAGGATCCGCTGCAGACCCGTCCCATGCAGGCGGCCGCCCGCTTCCTGGTGGGCCTGCACGACTTCCGCTCGTTTACCGCGGCCAGCGAGGCCCAAACCCGCGTGAAGCTGGAGGAGGCCCGCATCGACGAGGACGGTGACCTGATCCTCATTCGCCTGACGGCCTCTCACTTTCTGTGGAAGATGGTCCGCCAGGTGGTGGGCGTGCTGGTGGAAGTCGGCCGCGGCCGCCTGCCCCCGCAGCAGATCCAAACCTGGCTGGGCACCTTCTCCCCGGAGCCGGCGAAGCTGACCGCGCCGCCTTCCGGTCTGTTCCTGGAGCGCGCCTGGTACCCGGGCGAAAAGCGGGCGTCAGACTCCAGACCACTGCTGAGGGTGTAGGCACTCTTGAGTACCGAGCATACTGACGCGACCCGCCTGGAGATCGGGCTTGTAGTTGCCGTGCTCCTGCTGTCTCTCTGGCTGCGCGTGGAGCGGATTGATCTCATGCAGTTTTCCGGAGATCAGGCGCAGTTTCTCCACCTGGCCGCGAGCGCGGCGGCGGAGGGCCGGTTGCCCGCCGTCGGCCTGCGCAGCTCCGCCACGGTCCACCTGCCGGGCGTGTTTGTCTGGCTGCTCATCCCGCTGGCCACGATTTCGACCCATCCCATCTGGATTACGGTCGCCATCGCCCTGCTCAACGTGGCTGGAATCGCGGCGCTGTATCTGCTGGCGCGCCGCTGCGCCGGACCGGCGGTCGCCCTGTGCGCCGCGGCGCTGTTGGGCTGCGGGCTGTATCCGCTGCACTACAGCCGCTCCATCTGGAATTTCAACGTGATCCCCCCGCTGACTTGCCTTGCCGCGCTCGGCCTCTGGGAAGCGCTCCGCGGCGGGCGGGGCGTCTGGCTGCCCGTTTCCGCCGCGCTGGTCGCCGCCCTCGTCCAGATTCACCCGACCGCGGCCGGCTTCGCACTGGCCTGGGGCGTGGCATGGCTCTTCGGAATGCGCCGTGGCCTCGTGGCGGCGTCTGCCGCCGGAGTCGTCGTTGCGGCGCTTGTGGCCGCGCCATTCCTCGTGCACGAGGCGCGCCACGACTGGGTGGACCTCAAGCCGGTGCCGGGCCCCGGCCACGCATCGCGCCAGGGCGGCGAGGCCGTCGCCTACGCGCTCAGCGAGCTGACCACGCGCGATTACGCGCGGTATTTTCTGGGGGACGACGCGGCACGTTTTGAAGCCGGCACCGGCTCGAGCGCGGTGGTGGCCGGCTGGATCCTCATTGCCGCTCTCCTGGCCGGCCTGGGAATCCATGCCCGAAATGCGTGGCGGCGCTGGCGGACGACGCGCGACCGAGCCGCGCTGGGCTGGGATTTGCTCTGGCCCGGCTGGTTGTTGTTCACGCCGCTCCTGCTGGAGCTGAGCCCGCTGCGCGGCTATCCTCACTACCTGAGCTGCACGCTGCCGGCCCAGGCATATTTCGCCGCGCTCGGCCTGCTGGGCTGGAGTTTGCCCGTCGCGCGCGGCCGCGCGCTCCAGATCGCGGTGGCGACCGTCGTGTGCGTGATTCACGTGGCCTGGTTCGCCGCCTTTATCCGTTTCATCGACGCCAACCCGCATCGCGCAACCGGGGATTTTACCCGACTCTGGCGCGACGTCGTGCCCCGGAATCCTCGGGGATGAGCGATGGCCTGCGCACGCGCTCGTTGGTCGGGGGCCCGCCGAAGGCCATCGCGCCGCGATGCCGATCAGTTTGGTCTTCTTTTGCCCCGATGACGTACATATCGATCGGCATCGGTCGGGGGGCCGTGTGAATGGGGGGGCGCCGCTGGCCCGCGGCCGCCCGCTCGCGCCGCGATGCCGATCAGTTTGGTCTTCTTTTGCCCCGATGACGTACATATCGATCGGCATCGGTCGGGGCAAGGAGCGAAGGGGGACCGTCTTGATGCATGTCAGGTCCGCCGTACGCCGTGCTCTTTAGCGTCTTGATGCCTGCTGCATCTTTTTGG
>VGFD01000694.1 GCA_016868975.1 Armatimonadota bacterium
CAGCCCGGCCACGACACGCAGCAGCGAGAAAAACGACCACGGCAGCGAGGCGCGTGGCGGCAGGCCGGGGGCCAGTGGAAAGCACGGCACGCCGTCCGCCGCGGCCCGCGCCTGCAGTTTTCCGCCGGTGGAGATGGCGAGCCCCCGCGCGCCGCGACGGCGGGCGTCCGCGTAAGCGCTGAGCGTCTCCTCGGTGTTTCCAGAGTAGCTGATGGCGATGCACACCGTGTCCGCGTCGACAAAGGCGGGCACCTCGTAGTCGCGGCACACGGTGATGGGGATGGTTGCGGAAGGCTCGAGATACGCCCTGAGGAGATCGGCGCCAATCGCGGACCCGCCCATGCCGAGCAGCAGCAGGTGCTTTGCCGGCAGGGCCGGCACGCTCCACGCGGCGGCGCTTTCCCAGGCGCGCAGGCAGTCGTCGGGGAAGCGCTCGACGAGCCCCATCATGTCGCTCGGGTCGAGGGTCGTGCGGCGCGTTTCGTAGGATTGCATGCGCCTCGTTTGGGCTTGCCCGCGAGGGGTTCCTGCAGGGCAGGGATCCGCCCCGGAGCCACGAACCTTCGAGGGTCCACACAGGAGGGTCCACACAGCCAACAAGGGGGAACCGGGTGGCGCAAGTCGTTCTGCACAACGTCAACAAGATTTTTGAGGGCTCGATACCCGAGGCAAAAAGCTGGTATGAGTTCTGGAAGCCGGGCAGCAAGAAAAAGGACGTTCACGTGGTGCGCGACGTGAGCCTGGAAATTAAGGACGGCGAGTTCCTGGTGCTGGTCGGGCCGTCCGGCTGCGGAAAATCCACCACCCTGCGCATGGTGGCCGGCCTGGAGGAGATCTCCAGCGGAGAAATCTCCATCGACGGGCGCACGGTCGCCAAGCGCGCCGGCGGCGAGAGAGGCCTCGAGCTGTCCCCCAAGGATCGCGACATCGCGATGGTGTTTCAGAACTATGCGCTGTATCCGCACATGAACGTTTTTGAGAACATGGCGTTCGGTCTGCGGCTGCGCAAAATGCCGGACAGCGAAATCAACGAGCGGGTGAACAAGGCTGCCGCCCTGTTGAAAATCGAGCCGTTCTTGCACCGCAAGCCGAAGGAGCTTTCCGGCGGGCAGCGGCAGCGCGTGGCCATGGGGCGCGCCATCGTGCGCCGTCCCAAGGTGTTTTTGATGGACGAGCCGCTCAGCAACCTGGACGCAAAGCTGCGCGTGCAGATGCGCGCCGAATTGCAGAAATTGCACCGCACGCTGGGCGTCACGACGATTTACGTGACGCACGACCAGACCGAGGCGATGACGCTCGGGGATCGCATCGTGCTCATGCGTGACGGCATCATTCAGCAGATGGATTCTCCGCTCAACATCTACGAAAAACCGGCCAACCAGTACGTGGCGGGTTTCATCGGGTCGCCGCCCATGAATTTCGTGAACGTGACCGTGGAGGTCGACAACGGGCAGGTCTGGCTCAAGAGCGGCGGATTCCGCATCGAGGTTCCCGCGGCCAGCCGCGAGCCGCTCCTTGGGGCGAACGGCAAGGCGGCCGTGCTGGGCATCCGCCCCGAGGATCTCTACGATCAGGCGCAGGCGCGCGACGCCCAGCCGGGCAATACTTTCGAAGCCACGGTGGACGTCTTCGAGCCCATGGGCGCCGAGGTCTACCTGTACCTCACGGCGGGCGAGGACGCCCTGGTGGCGCGGGTCGATCCGCACACGGCGGTGCGTGTCGGGGATCGCATGCGCGTGGTCATCGACATGGGAAAAATGCACGTATTTGATCGCGAGACCGAAGCCGCGATCGTGCACGGCGAGCGGGCGGTGGGTGACGCCGCCGGTGACAGTTCAGACGCGAGCAGAGGATAATTGAGCATGGCGGCCGCAAAAAACGTTTCCCTGGGCGACAGCCGCGAGCTGTCCATTCCGCCCCTGGCCTCCGACGAGTACGATCGGATGAACGCCGATCCGCGCTTTGCGCGGGTCGGCGCGGCGCGCTCCGACGACCTGCAGGTGCGCCTTCATGAGGCGGCGCTCAGCGAGATGTGGGCGGCGGTGGACGTGACGGCACCGTTGCAGCAGGCCGGCGTCCTGCTGGGCGACGTGCGGCAGGTGGGCGAGAGCTTCGCCGTGGTGGTGGCGCACGCCATCGCGTTTCCCCAATCGGAGCCCGAGGCGCTGCAGATTCGCGCGTCGCGGCGCGCCTGGCATGAGATCTTGCGGCTCCGCGATCAAAAATACCGCGGCCTGCGCGTTGTCGGATGGTTTCACGCGCGCAGCGGGGGCCCGACCACCTGCTCGGAGAGCGACCGCTTCATCCAGCGCTATTATTTCCCGGCCGAGTGGCAGGTGCTCTGCCAGCTCGATCCGCAGCGCAAGGAAGTGGTCCTGTTCCAGCGCAAGGGCAAGCAGATGACCGCCTGCGGCGGGTATTACGGACCGGCGCCGACCGCGTCCGTTGCTGATTCGTCGGTGGACACGGCCGACGACGGGCCGGCCGGCCGCCGCCTTCCCCCCGCGCTGGGCGGGAGCAAGAGCCCGTTCCGCCCGGGCAGCGAGCCGGATCGGCTGCCGCCGCGACCGGTGCCGGCTGGCAACGGCTCCGTGGAGCGAAAGAAAGAGCCGGAAGACGCGGCGCCGCGGGGTGACAGTTATCTCCGCGACCGCTTCATCGAGCGCTCCCTGGAGAAGGTGGTGCGGCTGCTCAAGGAGCCTCCCTTGCAGGCGCGCGACTACGCGTTG
>VGFD01000695.1 GCA_016868975.1 Armatimonadota bacterium
GAAGGCGAGCGGCTCGCGCTCTCCGTTGGCGAAAATCACCACGCGGCGGCCCATCAGGTCGGCGCGCGGCCATCCCCGGCTCATCGGCGCGGCCGCGCCATGCGTCGTGCCATCAGAGGCGCCAGCACCAGGGCGGCGATCCACGAGGGGACGAGGTACAGGCTGTTGTAGCCGACCGCGTAGGTCCAGGCGGCCCAGCCCACCCGCGCGCCCGCGAAGTACAGGTAGCCGCTCAGCGAGTGCAAGGCCAGCGCCGCGAGAAAGGCCACGGTGATTCCGACCACGGGACGGCCAAGCCCGGCGAGGCCCATGGCGGCGCGGGGCAGGGGATAGTCGAGGACGAGGGACAGCGGCGTCAGCAGGAAGGGCTCGACCTGGAAGTGCAGGATGCCTTCCACCGCGCCCGCCAGGGCGCCCGCCGCGGGTCCGCGCAGCAGGGCCAGCACGACGAGCGGGACGTATTCGAGGGAAATACGTCCGCCAAACGGCAGATGCATGACGGGGAGCATCCCCAGGACAAGCGCGAGCGCGACGGAGACGCCGATGAGCGCGAGGTCGCGCGGGCCGGTCACTCGCCCGACTTGTCCTCCGCCAGCACCTTGCGGCGCGCGGCGCGCTTGAGCACGTCGACGATGCGCTGCGGGGAGAAGGGCTTGACGATGTACTCGACGGCGCCCAGGTCGAGCGCGTCCTTCACCATGGAAGCGTGGCCCATCGCGCTCACGATGACCACCCGCGCCTCGGGATCGTGCGCCAGGATCTGCTTTAGTGCCGCGAGCCCGTCGGTGTTGGGCATCATGATGTCGAGGCTGACGACGTCCGGCCTGGTCTCGATGTACTTGGTGACCGCTTCCCTGCCGTCCGCCGCCTCGCCGGCCACTTCAAAGCCGCTCTTGGAGAGCAGGTTGACGAGCATCATGCGCATGAAACGCGCGTCGTCCACGATCAGCACTTTTGGATCGGCCATCCGGCGGAGCTCCCTCAAACGTCAGCGAATGCGGGTATCGAGCAGCAAGGTGACAGGCCCGTCGTTCGTGATGTAGACCTTCATTGACGCCCTGAAGATTCCCTCTTGCACGTCCACGCCCATTTCGCGGAGCGTCTCGCAGAACAGCGCGTAGAGACGCTCCGCGCGCTCCGGCTCGGCGGCCCCGGTAAAGCTGGGACGGCGCCCTTTGCGGGTGTCCCCGAACAGGGTGAACTGCGAGACGGCCAGCACGCTGCCGCCCACCTCGCGCAGGGAGCGGTTCATCTTGCCCTGGTCGTCCTCGAAAACGCGCAGCCCGGCCACCTTGTCGGCCAGGGCGCGGGCGTCCGCCTCGGTGTCCTCCTGGCCCACCCCCACCAGGACGTTGGCCCCGACGCCGATCTGGCCGACGACCCGGCCGGCCACCTCCACGCGGCTCTCGGTGACCCGCTGAAACACCCCTCGCATCAGGTGCGACGCACGTCTGTCAACACGCGCTAGCTTCTGCTGCTGGCCGCGCGCTCGACGTCCACCACGCCGCGCACCCGGAAGATCCGCTTCATCAGCTCGTCGAGCTGTTGCTTGTGGATGATATCGAGCGCCAATCGTACCGAAGCGCGGCCGTTCTTGCCGACCCGCGCGCGCTGCTCGCGGATGGGGACGCGCGCGTCGTTGACCACTCTGATGAGGTCGCCCACCAGCCCGCTGCGGTCGACCGCCTCGATGTCGAGCTCCACCGGATAGGATGCGTCCGGGCTGGGCCCTTCCCAGTGCACGCCGATGGCGCGCTCCGGATGGCTCTTGGTGTGGGCCTCGTAGTTCTTGCACGAGGCGCGGTGGATGGCCACGCCGCGGCCCAGCGAGATAAATCCGGCAATTTCGTCGCCGTGCACCGGATTGCAGCAGCGCGAGAATTTAATCAGCAGATCCTGCATGCCGGTGACCGACACCGCATAGCGGGTGTTTTTCTTTTTCCGCGACGGCGCGCGCTGCTTCGCCTGATCGAGCGGAAATTTGTCCGGCGCCAGCTCGCGGATCTTGGACACCACCTGGTTGACGTTCAAGTCGGTGTAGCCCACCGCGGCCAGCATGTCTTCCACGGTCACGAAATTGACGGCCCTGGTGGCCTTCAGGAGCAGATCGTGATCGCTCATCACCTGCTCGGCGCGCAGCCGCTTCAACTCGCGCTCCAGCATGTCCTTGCCGCGGCTGATGTTCTCGTCGCGCCGCTCCTTCTTAAACCACGCGCGGATTTTGTTGCGCGCGTGGCTGCTCTTGCACAGGCGAAGCCAGTCGAGCGACGGCGTTCCGTTCTTGCTGGTGATGACGTCGACGATGTCGGCGTTCTGTAACTGATAATCGAGCGGCACCATGCGCGTGTTGACTTTCGCGCCCACGCAGCGGTGCCCCACGTCGGTGTGCACGCGGTACGCGAAATCGAGCGGCGTGGAGCCGGCCGGCAGGTCCACCACGTCGCCGCGCGGCGTGAATACAAAAACCTCGGTGGTGAGCAGATCCAGCTTGAGGTGCTCGATGTACTCGCGCGCGTCCTTGCTGTCGTCCTGCCAGTCGAGAATCAGGCGGATCCATGGATAGATATCCTGCGCGAGGTTGATCTCCTTGTTGACTTCCTTGCCCTGCTTGTACGCCCAGTGAGCCGCGATGCCGAACTCGTTGACGCTGTGCATCTCCCAGGTGCGAATCTGGATTTCCAGCGGCTCGTTGCCGGGGCCGTACACCGTGGTGTGCAGCGAGCGGTAGC
>VGFD01000696.1 GCA_016868975.1 Armatimonadota bacterium
TCTTGAAGTACGGACGTGATGCGTCCTGGAAGGTGTACGATTATCTCAACTTTGCGCTGCACCATCCGGTGACCATTGAAGAGTGGACCGCGTTTCTGGAAAACAGCCCCTGGTTTAACAACCAGATCGGCTACCTGCCCTACGCGTGGTACCGCTTCAACGCCTGGGAGAAATTTGGCATCGCGGCCTACGCGATGTATCAGAGCGGCCCGACCACGTTCACGGCAGGCGATCAGCCGTGGATTCTCAACCCGATCTTCGTGAACCAGACGGTGGTGCCGGACGCGGCCGGCGACTATCAGTACAACTACGTGTACGGCGAGCAGTTCCGCGCGCTTCAGGTGGGGACGGTTCCGATCCCGTAGCGCGGTTGTCCTCTCGACGGCTGACCGCCCGGCCGGTCGGGTCCACCGCCGGGCCCGACACCCGGCTCTGGTCGGTCTGACTTGCGCCGAGACAGGAGGTGCGGGCTCAGTTCCCGAATAGACTTGGGATTCCCGATAACGAATTTTATTCAACTTCAGAGGGATGGACGCCGCGCGCGTCCCGCCGCGATACGCGGTCTGAAACCCGAAATCCAGGAGCCTCTCGATGCGATTTCCCATTGGCTTTTCACTCGCCCAGGCGAAGTACATGACGGCGCAAAAGCGCTCCGGCCGCAAACGCTATCCCACCGTGGTCATGCTGGAGCCGCTCTACACCTGCAACCTCGCCTGCATCGGCTGCTCGGTCGAGCGGCATACCGGCAAGCTCAAGGACCGCCTTCCCCTGGAAGAGTGCTTGAAGGCCGTTGACGACGCCGGCGTGCCCATCGTTGCCATCTGCGGCGGCGAGCCCACCCTGTACCCCGAGCTGCCTCAGCTCCTCGAGACCCTCATTGCGCGCGGAAAGTACATCATTCTGTGCACCAACGCGCTGCTGCTCGACCAGAAGGTGTTTGGCGTCATCCCGCCCAGCAAGCAGCTGTTCGTCAACGTGCACCTTGACGGCCTCAAGGAGACGCACGATTTTGTGTGCGACCGCAAGGGCGTGTTCGACAAGGCGCTGGACATGATCCGCGAGAGCAAGAAGCGCGGTTATCTCACCATCACCAACACCACCATCTTCAAGGAGACCGACATCGAGGAAGTCGAGCAGCTCTGCGAATTGCTGACCGACCTGAAGGTGGACGGCATCCTGATTTCTCCCGGTTACCACTACGAGAGCGTGCAGCGCGACGTGTTCCTCACCCAGGAGGAAATTCACAATCGTTTTCGCCAGGTGATGAAACTGAGCAACAAATACAAGCTGACCGCCACGCCGATGTTCCTGGAGTTCGCGGCCGGCCTTCGCGAGCTGGCCTGCTCGCCATACTCCACCGTGAATTTCACTCCCCGCGGCTGGAAAGGCCCCTGCTACCTGATCGGCGACCGCTACTACGCCGACTTCAACGAGTTCTGGGATACCGTCGACTGGGCGTACTGGGAAACCCGCCAGGACCGCCGCTGCGCCAACTGCAAAATGCACTCCGGCTTCGAGCACAGCGCGGTGGAGGAGGCCAGCCGCAGCCTCAAGTCCATGATGCAGCTCGCCGCCTGGCACGTCAGCGGGTGAACTTCATCCCCGGCTGGGCCGAGAACGGATGGCCACTCGCCTCCGGGACGAATCCGTGGAGCGTGCATACGGCATGCCCTACGTTGCATACGAAATGACAGGAGTCCCCCCGGCCTGATGACCGCTGACGCCCAGCGGATGATCGAAATTCTTGTTTCCCGCGAGCCGGCGATGCGGTCCGCGGCGGATATCGGCCGCGAGATGCAGGGCCGCGTGCCGGTGGAGATGAAGTCGCACACCGGCAACCTGATGGCGGACGTCGTCACCGAGGCCGATCGCCGGGTGCAGCAGGAAATTCTCACCGTCCTCGCGCCCACCGACCTGCGACGCTGCACGCTTCTTGCCGAGGAGACGCCGAGCGGCGAAGATCCGCGCGGCGCGTTTGAGGGCTCCGCCGGGCTCTACCTCACGATTGATCCCATTGACGGTACCAAACGATTCACCGAGGGAAAGCCATGGTTTTCGCTCATCGTGGGATTGCACGACGGCAGGCGCCCGTTGTACACGTTCGCCTATTACCCGCGGCTCGACTGGTGGATTCGCATGGCCGGCGACGCCGCCGAGACTTCGGGACCGCCGCTCGATCTCGGAATTGACGCCTCAAAGGTCATCGTGTATACGACCGGTGATCCGCGCACCGATGTCCCAGGGCGCGCCGCCGCGCTGGAGCGTGCGGGCTACCGTTTTCAGGTGGGCGAGCAGGTGAGCGAGTGCGGCTCGAAATACCTGTTCTTGAGCGGCCTGGCCGCCGGATATTACTCCGGCAACCCGAACCTTTACGACGGCCTCTTTGGGTTGCACTACGCGCTCTGCCACGGGTTGGCTCTGGAAGCCCGCGGACGGGACGGCGGTCCTATGGACCTCACGCAGCATGAGCCCAGCAAGTGGGGCCTTCGCTATCCCGGATACTACATCGTTCTGCCACCGGGGATTACATGAGACGAATTCTGGCCGTTGTTATCGACCGGCACCCTGGGAGGGTGTTCGCTCCCAGATCGCAGCGAACATAAAATCGCGGAGGGCGTTCGCTCCCAGATCGCAGCGAACACAAAATCGCGGAGGGCGTTCGCTCCCAGATCGTGGCGAACATGCACAGAACCGTGTGATATCAAGAGTTCCATGCGGGTGTTCGC
>VGFD01000697.1 GCA_016868975.1 Armatimonadota bacterium
GCGAAGTTGGTGGCCGGATCGCCGCCGCCCTTGCGCGCCGCCATGAGAAGCTCCTTGCTCACCTTGGTAAACAGCTTGCCACGCACGGCGTCCATCTTGGATTTCTTGACCCGGATATTGTGCCATTTCGAGTGACCCGACACTGAGATTCGCCTCCGAAGAAAGTTCGTGATCAGCCGGCGAGGGGCGCTTCGGCCGGGGCCGGCGAGGTTTCGACGGCGGCCGCGCGACGCACCGGAAACACCAGGTGGAAGGTGCTCCCCTCCCCGACTTTGCTGTCCACCAGAATCTCGCCGCCGTGGTCCCGGATGATCCCGTAAGTGATTGCCAGGCCCATGCCGCTGCCTTCTCCCACCTCGCGGGTGGTAAAGAAGGGGTTGAAAATCTGCTCGAGGTTCTCCTCGGCGATCCCCACGCCGCTGTCGGTCACGCTCAGGTAGAGCAGCTCGCCGCGCAGGCTGCTTTTCACCACCAGCGTGCCGCCCTTCGCCATGGCTTGAATTCCATTCAGGCAGACGGCGAGGAAAGCCTGCCGCAGGTCGTGCACGGAAGCGAGCGTCTTGGGGAGCCCCGGCTGCAGGTCGGTGGTGATTTTCACCTTGTGGCGGTTGGCGTAGTACTGCACGAAGGAAACGCTGTCTTCCAGCACTTCGTTGACGTCCACCATGCTGGTGGCAATCTTCTCCTGGCGGCAGAAGCGGGCCAGCTTGGCGATGATCTCGCGGCAGCGCTGGGCGCAGACTTCAATCTCCTTAAGGTCTTCCAGCCCCTCGCCCGCCTTGCACACCTCTTGCATGAGCTGCGCGTAGCCCAGGATGCCGGTCAGCGGATTGTTCAGCTCGTGACAGATGCCGCGGACCAGGGTCACCAGCGCCGACATCTTCTCGGCGTGGATGATCTCGCGCTGGTACTGCATCAGCTTCTTGTTGGTCGACTCGACCTCTTCTTTCTTGCGGTGGATCTGGCGCTGCAGCTCCTCGTTTTCCTTCTCCGCGCGGTGGCGCGCGTGCACCGCCATCAGCGCCTGGGGAAGCAGGTCCACGTAGCCTTCGTCCTTGGCCACGTAGTCGTTGGCGCCCGACCTGAGGCACTCCACCGCCACCTTGATCTGCCCCTGGCTGGTGATCATCACCACCGGCACGTCCATGCCGCGCTCGCGGATGGTTATCAGAAAATGCAGGCCGGACATCCCGGGCAGATAATAATCCGCCAGCACGACGTCGTACTCGTCGCGCGCCACGGCTTCCAGCGCGTCCTCGGCGTTGTCCACGTGGTGCACGGTGATGCTCGGATCGAAAAGCATCAGGGCATGCCGCGCAAGCTGCGCGTGGGTTTCGGTATCCTCGATGAGAAGGATCTTCATGGGTTCGCAGGCTTCGACGAAGCGGCTTCATATCCTGTCCCTCGGGGCGCCTCCCGGGTGGAGGGAAACGCTGACCGGACGCGAACCCCCGCCCCAAACCCGGGCGCCGCGCCGCGCCCAGCAATGGAGTCTCCCAATGAAGCTTTCCACCAAACCCGCCCGCCGTTGGCTGGCCGCCATCCTGATCACGCTGGCGGCGATATCCCCGTCGATGGCATACGAGGACCTGAAGTTCAACTACTCCGTGGCTTCGCCGCAGGACTGGCTGGTGGTGAAGCTCGTTCCCCAGGTGCCCGGCATCTACAGGTTTGGCTGGATGAGCCCCAGCTCGCTGAAGGACCGGTCTGGCGCCAACGTGCTCAACTTCGTGCAGTTGCTCGACAACACGGTTCCAGTCCCCGAGCTGCTCAGCAAGAACGCCGCGGCCGCCCGTAAGGCCGGGCTCAAGGTGGTCAAGGAGCAGGTGGTTTCCCAGGGCGGCGTCCAGGGCTTCGTGATGGAGACCAGCGGCATGGGCAACGGCTATACCCTGCAATGGAAGAACGCGCTGGGCGAGCCGCGCCAGAACGTCAAGACCGACAACATCCCTACCCGCCAGCGCTTCTTCGCGCTGGTGAAGGGCAAGCAGATCGTCGCCCTCATGAGCACCTGCAGCGAGACGACCTATAACACCTACGCGCCGGTTTTCAACAAGATCGAAAAGACACTCGTACTGAAGTGAGCCTGGTCCGGGCCACGCTCCTCGCGCTGGCCCTGGTTGCCCTGGCTCCTACCAGGGGACGCGCAAGGCATCGTGGCACCACGTGTAGCAGCGCCAGGGAAACCAGCCTTAAGGCGCCATCCGGTAGAGCAGCCGCGCGAAGGGGATGGTCTCGCGGACGTGCTCCAGGCCGCAGATCCAGGCCACCACACGCTCAATGCCCATGCCGAAGCCGGCGTGCGGCACCGAGCCGTAGCGCCGCAGGTCGAGGTACCACTGGTATGCCTCGGCGGGCAGTTTGTGCTCCTCGATGCGCTGCTCCAGCACGGCGAGGTTGTCCTCGCGCTGGCCGCCTCCAATGATCTCCCCGTAGCCCTCCGGCGCCAGCATGTCGGCGCAGCGCGCCACCTCCGGCCGCTCCGGGTTGGACTTCATATAGAAGGCCTTGCACTCCACCGGGTAGCTGTGGATCAATACCGGACGATCAAACTTGTCCGAGATGATGGTCTCGTCTTCCGCGCCGAAATCATCGCCCCAGCGGAAATCCTTGCCGGCCTCCTGGAGCACCTTGACCGCGTCGTCGTACGACAGGCGCGGGAACGGCGGCTTCACCGGCTCCAGCTTTGTCAGGTCGCGCTCCAGAATCTCCAGCTCGC
>VGFD01000698.1 GCA_016868975.1 Armatimonadota bacterium
CGAGAAAATCGAGCACCTGGGCACCGTGGCTTTCGATGTCGAGCTTGTATCCCATGTAGCGCAGCGCCTGCACGCGCGCGATGTACTTGCTCTGCGCCATCATGTTCTCGGGGTTGAACGAGCCCGGCAGCTCCGGTCCTTTGGGACGCGCGGGGAGGACGCGGGGCACCGAATACTCAGCCGGTAGCAGTTGGGCCTCCGGATCCATCAGCGCGTACAGGCAGAACAACAGGTTCGCGCGCTCGTGTACGACGGTGGTCATGTACAGGTGCCCGGGCGGCGAGGGCGGTTTCCCCGCCACGTGCACGATCTCGGAAAGATCCTCGGCGTGCCCCGGCGCGTTCAGGGTGTACGGCGTGGGGACGTAAAAGGCGAACACGCCAGCCGCCACGGCCAGCAGCACGAGCCGCAGGACGAGACGCAGTGGGCCGACCTGCGGAAAGATCCTCATTGGCAGTGTCATTTCCGCGCGAAGGCCGGCAAACCCCGCCAACGGCCCCGCGCCGGGCGGGTCAGTTGATGTCCCGGAAGGCGACGCTACTTGTGTTGCGCGCCGCTCAGGCCCGCGTCGCCGCCACCTGTTGGGGCTGCGCCGGGTGGGCGTGGCCCGGCTGCACGGCCCCGGGCTCCTCGTCGCGGGGCCGCTCCAGTGCCTGGCGGTGGGACTTCACCACGTCGAGCGCGCGGCCCACTTCCCGCTCGATCTGGGTGAGCAGCCGCAGCCCGTAAGCGTCGATCTCGTGCTCGGTCTTGCTGGCGGCCTCCTCGGCGCGGCGGCGGACCTCGGCGGCGTAGGCCTCCGCGTGAACGCGGGTTTCCTCGGCGTTTGCCTCGGCCTGCACGCGGGTCTGCTCGGCGTAGGCTTCGGCCTGCGCGCGCAGCTCCTGGCAGCGGGTGCGGGTCTGGGTCTCGAGCTGGTCGGCGCGGCCGCGCGCCACCCGCTCAAGCTCCTCGGCGCGCTCGCGGGCGCTGGTCACGATGTCGGTGGCGTTGAGCATGTGCTCCCGCTCGGCGCGGGCCCCGTCGAGGATCTGCTTCGCCTGCTCGCGCGCCTTTTCGATCAGCTCGTTGGAGGATTCTTGCGCCTCCGCCAGCAGGCGCTGCGTCTCCTTGGAGACGGCGCGCGCGTGCTTGAGCTCCTCGGGGACGCTCTGCCGCATCTTGTCGAGCAGCCGCAGGAAATTGTGCCGATGGATGAGCGACCACTCGTTGCACGGCCAGGGCAGGCGCTGGCTGGAATAAACCGCGGTTTCGATGGTTTCCAGGATTTTGAAGATATTCATGACATCCTCCTTTGGGCTCGGCGGGAGCCGAGCGTTATTCTCGATCCACCGTCTGGCCGCGCCCCGGCTCGGACAGGCCGAACCGCTCGCGGAGCCGCTCTTCGACGAGCGGCGGAACCATTTGATTGACGCTGCCTCCCAGCGACGCGATCTCTCGCACGCTGCTGGAGCTCAAGAACGCATAGCGATCCTGGGTCATCAGGAACACCGTGTCGATGCGCGGATTGAGCTGGCGGTTGAGCAGCGACATTTGAAACTCGAAATCGAAATCGGACACCGCGCGCAGGCCCTTCACGATGGCGTGCGCGCCCTGCGCCTCGACGAATTTCACGAGCAGCCCGGAGAAAGTCGCCACCTTGAGCCGATCGCGGCCCGGCAGTACGCGCCCGATGATGTCCTGGCGCTCCTCGAGGGAAAACAGCGCGTTTTTCGAGGGATTGCGCACGACCGCCACCACCAGCTCGTCAAACAGGTTGAGCGCGCGGTCGATGATGTCGATGTGGCCCAGCGTGATGGGATCAAAACTGCCCGGGTAAACGGCTCTACGCATGGATATCGCTGCCTCCCGTGGGTTGGAAGAAACTCACCGCGGTTTCGCCGTAGCGCTGCAGCCGGTAGCGGTGCAATTCCCCATTGATTTCCGGGACGTTGTCCTTGTGGTGGTGCTCGACGGCGACGGTCCCGCCCGGGCGGACCATGCCGCGCTCCGCCATGACCCGGAGGGATTCCGCCGCGACGTCGGTGCCGTAGGGCGGATCCATGAAGGTCACGTCGAAGGCGCCCTCCAGTCGGGCGAGCGCCTGGGGCGCCGCGGCGTTCACCACCAGCGGCCTTCCCGCAAAAGACTTCTCCGCCAATCGTCCGCGCAGGGCGGACGCGGTGGCGCGGTCGGCTTCCACGAAGGCGACTTCGCCGGCCCCGCGGGAGAGCGCCTCGATGCCGAACTGGCCGGTGCCGGCGCACACGTCGAGCACGCGCAGGCCCTCAAACGAGCCGACCCGGTTTTCCAGAATCTGGAAGAGCGCTTCGGCGACTTTACGCGTGGTGGGCCGCACGTTCGGACGGCGCTTCATGAAAGCAAGTGCCCCAGTTGTCCGCGGAACGCGCGGCTCACTTCACCGCGCAGGGCCAGACATTCCAGGGTTTCCAGCGCATGATCCCGGGTGATCAGCTCCCAGGCCGCGCGGCGCGCGCGCTCCAGGACGAGCCGATCCCGCACGAGGTCGGCCACTTGCAGGTCGGGAAGGCCGCTCTGGCGGGCGCCGTAAAATTCCCCGGGCCCGCGGAATTTCAGGTCGGCCTCGGCGATTTTAAATCCGTCGGTGGTGGATGCGATGGTGCGCATCCGCTTCGCGCCGGTTTCGCTGGCCGGATCCGCAATGAAGTAGCAATACGACTGGTGCGCGCCGCGGCCCACGCGGCCCCGCAACTG
>VGFD01000699.1 GCA_016868975.1 Armatimonadota bacterium
TCGGGTCGCCGAAAGGCGAAGCAGCAAACTTCATATGGTTGGAGTCGCTCGCGAAGCCGGCGGTGTACTCGAGCCACGCGCGTTCGACCTTCTCGTCCGCAAAGTACTCGGTCTGGTAGCGCAGCGCCTCTTGCTTGCCATAGGCGCGGTAGAGCGGGTCGGTATTGGAGAAGAACTCCTTGGAGTTTGGCTGCAGTGTCTCCCACGGCGGGTTTCCCAGTACCGCGTCGAACCCCGACCCTGCTGCGCGAAAGACATCGGGGAACTCCAACTCCCAATGGAAGAACCTTTTTGAGGCTGCCACCCGCTCGGCAATGGCGCGGGTCGCCTCCGGCGCTGCCGCCAACTTCGTCGGCAAGGGCGCGTGTTCCAGGTCGTCTGCCGGCCAGAACCAGCAGGCGCACCACAGGTCCATCGCCGCCTTTAGGGAACGGTACGCCGTGGAGCCGACCAGTTCCTCGCCATAGATCCGGGCCCGCTCCGCGCTGTCCTGGATGGGTAGATCGTGCATGCGCGCGAGGGTGGCGAGGGCCTCGGTATGTACGCGGTCCGGGTCCAGTCCCACCACTTCGCCCAGGCGGAGCTGCCCCGTGATGGCGTCCCTGAGATCCGGGGTAAGCCGGTCCTTGACAAAGGCCTTGATCGCTTTGGTGCGGGCCTCCTTCTCGAAGTGGACGCCATTGTTGTGACTCTTGTCGCCGCCCTCGCGGTTCTTCCACGCCATCACCGGATAATGCTGGAACTGGTCGAACCACGCGCCGACCAGGGCGTTGCCACATTTGATCTTGTGGTCGAGGAAGGAGAAAGGCAGGGTGCGGTCCATGGTCTCGATCCACAACGCCAGCCTGCACAACTCCACCGCCAGCGGGTCGAGATCCACGGCATAGATGCAGCGCTCAACCACGTGCCGGCGCAGGATGGCCTTGAGGCGCGGCTCAAAGAGCGCGTCGTCCGGGCGGCAGGGCAGGAGTTCCTGGCCGAGGCGTTCCTCGGGCGCACCCGAGGTTTCCCGGGCGCCCGCAAGCAGCCGCACCACCGCCCGGTCGCCGTCGGGTGTGATGCGGCCGTGATGGTGGAGCGAGGCGTAAAGCGCCTCGGTTAGGAAGCGCAGCGCCGCCACCGGGAAGGTACCGGAGCCGCCGCCAGGGTCGCAGACCTTGAGGGCGAGGATCTCTTCAGGGGTCTTGGGGGTCCATGCGGCGGGCGGCGCATCGAGAGCAGCAGGTCCGTCCGCCCCGGAAGGCGGCGTATAGGCCAAGGGACGCAGTGTACGGTGAACCGTCGGTACCGCCAGCCCAGGGCGGGTGTAGAAGGTGCCCGAGCCCTTGCGGGTGCCGCCCCAGCGCACCAGGTACCACTCGCCCGGCAACAGGACGCGGGTGACCAGTTGCCGCGCCTTGCGCCCGATAGCCTCTTCGTGGGCGAGTCGTTTCTCGGGCGTGGCCGGGCCTTTGGGCTTGCGGGCCAGCTTGCCCACCTCGACAGCGCGGCGTGCCCATTTTTCCGCACGGGTGCGGGCGGTGTGGCGCTCATCGGCCACCTCGGCTTCGGCCTCTTCCGCCCCTTCGGCCTCGGTTTCGTCGGTGGCCCCCTCCTCTTCCACTTCCTCCTCGCCAGTCTCCTCTTCGTTCACGGGCTCGGCCTCGTCGCCCTCCCCCGCTTCTGCCTCGCCCTGGCCGGCGTCCTTCATCTTCTCCAGCAGGCTCGCCATTGCCGCATCGTCCATCGCCTCCAGGCGGGAGAGCGGCAGGGCCGGCTGGTTGCCCACGGCGAGGAAGACCACCGGGTCGCCTGGGGGCGCGGTTTTCAGCTCAAAGTCCAACAGGCCCTCGTACAGGATGCCGATGTACTCGCTCGAAAGGTCCGAGAAGTCCACCGGCGCCGGCATCCAGGTGCTCGCCCGGCCTTGGCGCACCCTTACCTTGGTGCGGGTAAGGCGTTCGAGCAGGCGGTGGACATCGCGGTCGGGGAGGAGTTCGCGGTCAAAAGCGGCGGTCTCAAAGAGGGCCAGGGCCCGCGAAAGCCCGTCTTTGGCAGTCGGGTCGCCCGGCGCGAACAATTCGCCGCCATAGGCCGGCACCGGCAGCGCCGGATGGTGCGAGCCCTGGTGGACGAGGGAGAAAAGCGCCTGCACCCGGGGCCAGGCGTTCCACGAGCGGGCAAGGCGATTGCCGCCGCGGGACGCCACCTTCTCCAGCTCTTCGAGCAGACCGCTGAGGCCGTAAGCGCCGTGGTAGAGGGCGTTGTCGCGGGGCAAGAGCTCGCGCGACTCGGCGAAGAGCACCACTACCATGCGCATCACCACCCGCACCGCAGCGCGGTAGGTCTCCGCGGGATCGACGTCGGCGCATCGCTCCCGCAGCACCTCCCCGTGAGCCTGTACCAGCAGTTCCACCGCCTCGCGCACCCGCTCCCCAAGCATGGCGGAGAGTTCGGCCTGTCCCTTGCGGCTGTCGAGGATGGCCTGGAGCAGGGGGGCGGTCAGACCTGGTACGGAGGGGGTCCAGAGCCTGGGCGAAAGCAGGGTCCGCAGGGCCTGGATCTGCGGCGAAAGCGCCCCCTCCTCGAACCACAGCTCCACGTCCCACTCGCACCAGGCGTCAAAATCGAGGCCGGCAAAGACCAGCCGCCACTGGCGGCCATTGGTCAAGAGGGCGAGGCGCTCGCTGCCAGCGCGCAGCCACTGCACCGTCTGACTGGCGTCCTTA
>VGFD01000700.1 GCA_016868975.1 Armatimonadota bacterium
CCCAGCAGATGCAGTGGCTCTCGCTGCTGCTCGCGTTTCTGGCGGGCGTGATCGTGGCGCTCATCGCCACCGAGCTGCTGGCGGAAAAGCCCCCTGATACGCCGAACGCGCCGCCCACGGTAGTCCCCAGCCCGGCCTCGACGGGCGGAATTCCGAGTCCGCTGCCCGGCGGCGGCTCCGAGACGGGCCAGCCCGGCGTGGTCGGGAGCGTCGATCCGACGCCCGCCCCGCCGCTGGAAGAGGGCGTGCTCATGACCCGGGTGCTGGCCATCGTGCGCTCCCTGGCCAGCGACAACACCGCGCTGTACTGGCTGGAGGGAATCGGGCCCACGAGGCTGCGACGACTCGTCCTCTCCGACGCGCGCGAGCCGGAGGAGCCGCCGGTGCTGCCTGGCCGCTACCAGTCGCTGGCGATCCAGGGCCAGTATGTTTTCGTGGCCGCCGATCACAAGATTGTCCGCTATCCACGGGCCGGCAAGGCGGCGCGCCCGACGGCCGCGGCCATCCCCACCCGGGGCGGGGCGCGCCACCTGTGCGTGGGCGGCGACACGCTGTACTGGGTGGAGGGTGGCAAGCGCATCATGGGCGCGTCGACGGTGACGCTCAAGGCGCGCGAAGTGCTGCTTGCGCCAGTCGACGTCGAGGCCCTCGCGGCGTGCGGCAACCAGTCCCTGTTCTGGGCCAGCAGACAGGGCCTGCACCAGTTGCCCCTGGTGCCTGAGACGAGCGGTGAAGCGAGGCACCGCCGCGATGACGAGCCGCTGATTCCGGGCCAGGTGACCCATCTGGCGGCGGACGCGCGGCATCTTTACTGGATCGAGGGCGGCGCCGGGGACACCTCGGAGATTCGCCTGCGCCGCGCTGACGACAGAGGAGCGGACATCACCAGCGTCGCGCTGCTGCGGGGACCGGTGCTTGGACTGGCGGTGGATGACAAGAACGTGTTCTGGGTCGTGTCGGACAGCCGCAACTACGCGATTCGGCGCATGACGCTGCCCTGATCACACGGTCTTGGGGACGGTGGCGACCTCTCTGCAGCGCGCTTCGGCGAGCGCGGTGGCGGCGCTGCCCAGAAGCGAGGCGCGGGCCCCGAGCGGGGAGGGGAGGATCTCGGTGAAATCGCGGGGCACCACGCGGGCCCGCCGGCGAACTTCTTCTTTGAGGCTGGGGCCAAAAAATTCGAACGCCTGCGACACGCGTCCCCCCAGGATCACGCGCCGTGGATTCACCAGCGTGATCAGCGTCGCGATCCCCAATCCCAGGTAGCGCCCGACCTTTTCCCAGATCTTGATGGCCAGCGCGTCGCCCTCCCGGGCCGCGCGAAACACGTGCTCGGCGCGAATCGGCTGACTCTGCGCGGCCATGTCGGTGAGCAGGCTCTGGGCGCCCAGCTTCAACGACTCGGCGGCCATGCGCGCGATGGCCGGGCCGGCGGTGAGCGCCTCCAGGCATCCCTGATTGCCGCACACGCACTCCGGCCCGTCTGGGTCCACGGTGATGTGCCCGACTTCGCCGGCGCTGTCGGAATCGCCGCGGTAGATCTCACCGCCGATGATGACGCCGCCGCCGATGCCGGTTCCGATGGACACGCAGGCAAAGTTGTCGACGTCCTTCCCGGCCCCGAACGAGAGTTCGCCGACGGCGGTTGCGTGCACGTTGTTCAAAATGCAGGTGGGCAGTCCGAGCGCCTCCTGGATGGGATCGCGGATCTGCACGTCCTGCCAGTTGAGGATCGTCGAGAACAGGCAGAGCCCCTCGGTGGGACGCAGCGTGCCGGGCAGGCCGACGCCGATGCCTCGAATCGCTTCATGACCCAGACCGGAGCGTTCGAGCGCCTCCCGCGCCGCGGACACGAGAATGGCAAGCACCTCGGCGGGCGGCCGAAAACGTTCCACCGTGCGCTCGGAGATGCCGATGAGATGGCCCTCGGGATTCACCACCGCCGCGGAGACGTGGTACCCCCCCAGGTCGATCCCGATGACGTGCGGGACCTCGGTCTGCAATTCGAAACCCTTTCTAGGTACGGGTCGGCACAGCCGACGCCACTATCGGTTTGAACGGGCGGCCTGTTTCCCTGGGTTTGCCGCCCGTCGCGACGGGCTCGGGAAATTCTTCGGGGAAATCTTTTCTTATTCCCCCCGAAGGGCTGCGAGGCGGCCTTTGAGCCACTCGATGGCTTCCACCGGGGTGGGGTCGATCTCGCGCACCCAGGCAAGGTACACCGACACGAAATCCCCCAGCAGGATGAGCAGCAACATCCGCTCCAGCAGCGTGTCGCCCTCCGCTTCGACTTCGTAAACCGGCATGCGCCCGCGCAGATAGTCAGCCGTGACCCGCGCGCGATTGCGCACCTCCACCCGGGCCGCGGGATCGGTAAGCATTACCACGGCCAGTCGCGCGTAGTCGGCCTCCGGGTGGGGGCTGCTGAAGCCGGCCTGCTCGTTGTGGTTGGCCTCCGGCAACGCCGCGCAGGCGGCCGCCATCTTGGGATTTTCGTTGATCTGGCACTTCCATCGATAGGCCACGGTGGGCAATCCTCGGCCGGCCCCGTACACGATGGGAACGCTGTCCTGCAGGCTGTTCGCCAGTGCGAGCGCGGGACTGTCGGCCGCCGCCGGCCCCCAGCGGGCCGCCGCCTCGCGCAGTCGGGCGTGCAGCGCGCGGACGGCGGCGTCCTGCTCGACCCAGATGCCCAGCCCGGCCACGA
>VGFD01000701.1 GCA_016868975.1 Armatimonadota bacterium
TGTCCGTGCCCGACACGCTACTGTGCGCGGTGTCCGTGCCCGACACGCTACTGTGCGCGGTGTCCGTGCCCGACACGCTACTGTGCGCGGTGTCCGTGCATGCCACTGACTTACATCGCTGGCGGCCCGTAAAAAAAGGTGAAGAGGACCCGCTCTCCACCGCGAGCAGCGGCACCATGGGGACGATGCCAGGGGAAAAATTACCGGTTAAGATCCATCCAGATCCGGAAATCGCGGTACCATGCAGCGAACCGCTTCTTCAAATCCGCGAAGGTCAACGACCGGGTTGCCATCTTGCCACGCTGCGCGCTGGCGCGCTCGCATCCGGTGACCCGCCCGATCAGGCGGGACACCGGAAGCGGCGCGTCTTCCTGCCGCGTCATCTCTCCTCTCACCACCAGGTGCGCGCGATCCTCAAGGTGCGTGACTCGCACGAAGCGGCGCGCGCGCATGACGTCTCCCTGGTGCACGTACACCAGGTCATTCGGCTTCAGCGCATTGATCGATACTTTTGCAATTTCAATAACGTCTCCACGCTTGAGCATGGGGTGCAGGCTGGTGTCGGGCACTTTGATCTTGAACGGCTTGCCGTTCGAAACGGTCTCCTTGAGGTGGTACACCACGGCCGGCGCCTCGAGATCCCGCTGCAGCTCGTCGGGGACTTCGACCTTGCGCTCCTGGGCCGGCGCCTCGAGGAACCCGCTGTCCACCAGGATCTGGCGTACCGCGGGGGCCAGCGAAGTGACGTCGAACGGCTTGGCGATCAAGTGGCTGCTGCGGCGGACGGCCTCGCGCCCGATGTCGTCGTCCAGGTATGCGGAGAGAAACGCCACCGGCACGTTCGGAAACTCGCGCAGCACGCGGTCGGCAAGATCGAGACCGGTCATTTCCGGCATCGAGATATCCGTGAGAACCAGGTCGAATTTTCGCTGGCCCATCAACTCGAGCGCCTCGGCGGCGCTGGCGGCGGAAACCACCAAAAATTCGCGGGACAGGCTCTGAGCCACCACTCGCCGCACCATCGGCTCGTCGTCCACCGCAAGGATCACCAGCGGCCGTGAGCTGCGGCGCTGCGCCGCAGGCTGTTCTTGCGCAATACTCATGGGACTTCGCTCCTCCAAGACTTCCCTGAGAGGGCCGCGGGGCCCTCGAGGCGTATCCGCCATGCCCATCATACGGCCGTTCCGGACACTTCCGCCTCCGGCCGATGTCCAAATTTTTCCGGGACACGGGTCCAGGGAACGAGCAGGACCTGCGCCGCAACCCCGACCACGGTCGGAGGGTCCGCTCCAACCGCGGGACGGCCCGCGACTGCGACGACGCGAGTTTGAACGCGCAATAAAAAAAGACCCCCGCGAGGGAGCCTCTTTTCGTTAACCGCAGCAGTGACTACGGCGTGGTGGTCGCGGGCTGCGGCGCGGGAGCCGGAGCCGGCTGCTGCGGGGCGCTCTGGCCGGAGGCCAGGGCGGTTTCCCACTCGGTCAGCTGGGAGGCGAACTTCTTGTTGACGGCGGCCTCGCGAGCGGCTTTGCCACCGACCATGTTGGAGATGACCATTCCACCGATCATCCCGCCCAGGCGCAGCATGCTCATGCCGGCGGGCAGCGGAACCAGGAAGGAGGCGACCATCAGGCCCATGCCGGCGACGCTGGCGATCTGGGCTTTCTTGGAGGCCTTGGCGGAGGTCTGGATGGCGGCTTCACGGATCTCGGCGAGCGTGCCGTCGTTCGCGTTCTCCAGCATGCCGACGAAGAAGTCGGACTCGTCGCGGACAGCTTCCTTGTAGGGGAAGCCCTGATCGCTCTCGACCTTGTTGCTCAGGTCGCGGGCTTTGGTCAGCAGTTCGTTCTTACCGATGTTGACGAGGGAAATGGCGTTGGACATGTGGCACTCTGGCCCCCAGTTCATAAATTTGGTCGACGCATGGTCTTCTCTGTTGCTGCCAGTATAGCCGGGGGAGCCCAAACAGGCCATTGAGAGAATATGAACAGAACGTCACCGTTCCTGAAAAGAACCTGAAAAAAAGTCGGGTCCATTTCTGGGCCCGACTTTAGGACAACGACCGGCGGTTATTGCAGGCTCGCCAGGACCTGGTCACGCAAAGCGACCGCCTCTGGGCGCCGCTCGACCGCGAGATGCTCGCCATCCCCCACCTTCTCGCTGAGCATCAGAGCCAGCAGGGTTTCGAGCATGTTGGACCCGCCGGACTTTCCGTTCCCGTTGGCGCCGCCCATCACGATGCGCGGCACCAGCTCGACGCCCGACTTCTCCACGGCTTCCGCGAAGCGGCTCATCACCTGCTGCGTCAGCTGGAAGCGCGGACCTCCGTAGGCGCGCACCTGCTCGTCGATGGCGATGGCCTGCGCCATGCCGACCCGAGCGGTTTCCTCGGCGCGGGCCTCGGCCAACTTGCGCACCTTCGCGGCCTCGGCGTCCGCCATCGCGCGGATCTGGTCAGCCTGCTGCAGCGCCTTCTGCAAGTCGGCCTTGCCCTGGTTTTCCTGGATCTTGATAGACAGCTCCGAAGCGGTGAGCTGCTGTTGGATCCCGGCCCGGGCCTCGGCCTCGCGCAGGACGCGCTCCTGGCATGCGGCCTTCTCCTGCTCGGCATAGGTGTCGATCTTCTCGCGCGCAATCTGGCGCTCGCGAAGCTGGGCGAGGATGTCATCGATGCGGCGATCTCCCTCCGAAGAGGCCGGAGTGCCG
>VGFD01000702.1 GCA_016868975.1 Armatimonadota bacterium
TCGGCGCCGGTTGTATCGCCTCGGACAGCGGATTTCCCGCCAGCGCGGCCCGCACGTGCGCCATGCCCGGATAGCGGGCCGCGGGCTGGATCCCCAGCATGCGCTCGATGACCTGCCAGGTCTGCGGCGGCAATTCGGCATTCAACTGAGTCAAAGGCACCAGCGGCGCGTCGCTCACCAGGCGCTGCAGGCTGTCCGGCGGAATTACCCCGGACAACAGGTAATAAAGCGTCGCCCCCAGGCCATACACGTCGGTGCGCGCATCGGTTCCGCTGTGTCCATATTGCTCGATTGGCGCAAAACCCGGCGTGCCGGATCCTCGGATTGCGGTCCCGGTGCGTGAGCTGGCCGTCTTGGCGATGCCGAAGTCGATCATCTTGATGCGCCCGGCGTTGGTGAGCATCAAATTCGACGGCTTGATGTCCCGCACGATGATCGGAGGGTCGAGGCCGTGCAGGTACTCGAGAATATCCAGTATTTCTTCGGCCCACCCCTGCACCAGCCCGTGGGGAATCGCGCCCTGGGCCTGCACGATCCCCTCCAGGTCGAGGCCGGAAATAAAATCCATGACCAGGAAATGATTGTGCGCGTCTTCAAAAAAGTCAACCACCCGCGGCAGACCCGGATGATCGAGCAGCGCCAGCAGCCGCGCCTCCTGTTGAAACTGCACAGCGTAGCGGTGCAGTTCGTCGGGATCCTGGAAGGGGGGGCTCAGTTCCTTGATCGCCCACACCTTGCCCAGCATGAGCGATTCGGCGCGATATACCGCGCCCATGCCGCCCCGTCCCACGCACTCGAGGATGCGGTATTTTCCCAGCAGCACGTGGCCGGGCTCCATAAGACTCACACTGCGGCTCGCATCGTGGACTCAGGCAAATTTCTCACCCCAGCGCGACGTTTTTCAAATGGAAAATGCGCGTGGGGGAAGACCGCCCGCGCACCACGACCTCGCCCAGTTCCTCCGCCTCGGCGGAGGTCCCCAGCTCGGCGAACGTCGCGTCGCTGACGATGATCGGGCATCCGTAGGAGCGGGTGAGCTGCTGCAGACGCGAGGCGAGGTTGGTGGCGTCGCCCATGGCCGAATATTCCAGGCGGCTGGAATGGCCCAGCTCGCCGACCATCACCTGGCCGGTGTGGATGCCGATCCCGGAGGCGAGGGCGCTCTTTCCCTCTGATTCCCAGCGCGCGTTGAGCATCTCCAGCTCTTGCTGCATGAGCACCGCGCTGGCTCCCGCCCGCCAGGGGTCGTCCGCGTGGCGCGAGGGTGCGCCGAATACCGCCATGATGGCGTCCCCCTGGTAGGTCATCAGCGTGCCGCCGTAGCGCGTGATGATTTCGCCCATCGCCTTGTAATATTCGTCAACCTGTCTGATAAGCTGCTGCAGCGGCGTGGTCTCGGCCAGCGTCGTCCAGCCCCGCAGGTCGGAAAACAGTACCGTTGCGATGCGGGCTTGCAGGGTGCGCGGCCTGGCCCGATCACCGCGCACGCGGAACTGCAGGATCTGCTCACCCAGCAGCAATTGATCATTGTCGACCAGCATCCGCGGCTCGTCCAGCGACTCTCCGTTTACCGCGGTGGGGCTGCTGGTGGTCTCCGGCTCCAGCCAGAACTTTCCGCTCCGCTGCGCGATCCGCGCGTGCTCGCGAGAGACGGTGGGGCTGCGCAGCACGACGTCGTTCTCGCGGCGTCCGGCGCGTCCGATGAGCACTTCGCTGATGTCGAGGGTGAAGCGCTCGCCGGCCCCGTCTCCGTTGAGCACCACCAGCTCCGCCGCCGGCTCCAGCAGCTGGAAGGCACGCATGCTCACCGGCCCGACCTCGATCACATCGCCGTTGCCGATGGGGCTGATGGCGACTTCCTGACCGTTGACCCGAGTGGGCACGTCGCCGCCCTCGTGGTACAGAATGAAGCGGTTGCTCTGGTGGACCAGCGAGCCCTGGTAGCGGGTGCCCTCCGGGAGGTCGAGCGCGACGTCTTCCCGGGAGCCGCGCGGCCCCAGGGTCACCCGACAATAGTTCAGCGGGATGCGGATGGAGGGGCGGCCCGGCGCCCTTACGCGGAGAATGTAGCCGGTCACCATCCACTTGCGGTCGAGCAGCTCCTGATAACGCACCCGATCGACCTGCGTACCAGGGCGACCGGCGACTTCAGCGGTGGGCTGGTCGTCGGACAACGTCGTGGACGCGTCACCGTCAAGGGTCTCGGGGGAGCAGTCCTCGGGCTCGATGTCGAGCGTCTTGCCAAATGCCCTCTGGGAGGACACTTTCATGCGCGCCAACACCCCCGCGCCGTCGACGAAGTGGGTGCGGATGAACGCCTCGGCGGCGTCCAGGCCCCATCGCTGGACGAGGTGTTTCAACAGGTCATCGATCATGACCCCGACATTGGCGGGCTCGTCGCGCATAGGCCTCCGCTCGGATGAACTCAGGTCCGAGGGTCCCTGGCCTCGGATCCAGCGCGCCGCGGCACGGGGACAGGCGCGAGGACGAATTTCTCACGGATCTTGCGCTTTCCTTCCGCTCTACACGGGCGCGCTTCGACTCCGGGAAGGGCCGGCGGCCGCGTTTAAGCCGCCCCAGGGGTAAAACCGGCCTGTTTAAGCCGCCCCAGGGGTAAAACGAAGCGCCGAGTGCGGGAGTGTCTACGTAAACCCGGCCGGGCGAAGCATGATTGGCCTGGCGCCAGATTTCCCCATCGAG
>VGFD01000703.1 GCA_016868975.1 Armatimonadota bacterium
TCGCCGAACACGCCGTCTTGCAGGCGAATGACCTCGCCGTGGTGGACGCCGATGCAGACGCGCAGTTGCTCCACGGGCGGGCGGACCGTGTTACGCTCGCGCAGCCAGAAGTTCATGTCGACCGCGGTCGAAACCGCATCCTCAGGGCGGTCGAACAGCGCCAGCAGGTTGTCCGCGCCCTTGCTCAGGCACACGCCATGCCGCCGCTCGATGATGGACGTCAGCCCGTCGTAGGACTTGATCAGCAGGTCCAAAAAGGCAAGGATGCCGTGCTCGCTGACGTAGCGCGTGAAGCCGAACAGTCGCACATGAGTACCGCCGCTCGCCCCCTGGCGCGCGCCAGGATGTCCGCGTCCACGGCCGCCGCGTTCTCCGGGGTGCGGGCTCGCAGAAGTGCGAACAGCTCCTCGGTGGTCATCTGTCGATCAGCGCTCCGGTCGGTTAAAACTCGTGCTCCGGTCGGTTAAAACTCGTCGCTTATTCCCCGTCGGACGCGCCCTTCCCCTCCACCCGAAGCGGCTCAGGCGCCGCGCACAGGTAGTGGGCCACGTCCGCGACCGCAAGGTCGATTCCGCTCACCAGCGGGCCCAGGGTCTCCAGGTGATTGCCCACCGTGAGGAGCGACGCTTCCTCGCCGTCGGCCCGCACCTGGGCCAGCCCGACGTTGGCCAGAAGCGCGTTGCACAGGCACTTGCGGCCGGCCGTGTCCTCCACCGCGCCACCCTTGCGGAGGTACTCGTCGACCGGCTCGGAGGGACAGCGATAGCCCAGGCGACCGTCCTCCCGGCGATAGACGCGCCGCAGGAAGCCGAGGTCGCACACCCGCTCGCGGCGCCGAAAGACCTCATCGTCGGACAGGGTTCCCGCCAGTGGCGCGACCTTGAACGGAAAGCCGGTGGGGGACGCGAGGGGATCGGTGTAGACGCGCGCCTCGCCGCTGGCGGACAGGGCACGCAGCGCGCGGCGGTTGGACTCGGTCAGACCGGACTCGCGACAGAGCGCAAAGGCGGTGCCGATCTGCACGCCCGCGGCTCCCATCGAGAGCGCTTCCCCCAGGCGCGCCGGGGTGCCGTAGCCACCGGCCAGCCAGAACGGCAGCCCCAACTCGGCGAGCCTGGGCAGGTCGACCACATTCCGCTGGCCGTAGATCGGCTGCCCATCGCCGTCAAGCTGCAACGCACCCCGGGGAGGCGCGTTGTGCCCTCCCGCGGTCCCCCTGGTCTTCACACCGGATGGCGGAAAACGAGACTCCCACTATGCCAGCGTAGATCGTCGCCGACGACGGGTCGATGTAGAACGAATCAACCCCTGGGGAGCATGCCCCGACACTCACGGTGTGTTCCAACGGGCCGTACGTTGCCCGGACCTCGACGTTTCCGGGAGCGAGGCGGGTGAGAAGGGCCTCGGAGTCCAGGGTGACCGCGCCCGGATCGGAGACGGTGAACAGGACCGGTGCCAGTGAATCGCCAGTCTCGCCCGGCGCCCGGGAGTCCCCCCCGCAGCCCGCGAGGAGGCTGAGCCCTCCCAGGACGCTGAGAACGAAGACGACTCGGCGCAAGATGGCCACGGTCTCGTAGCGCGCGGTGGTCACCTATCGCGGTGTCGCGACAGTGGCGTACAAGCAGCCCGCGACGCGCTCGACGAGACGGTCGGCGGCACCGGCATGAGGCGCGTAGAGGGCGGCAAGGTCCTCGTGAATGCGCCTTCGGTCGCTGTCTGTCGCCCCGTAACACTGATACTCCCCGCGGGGGCCATGGACCACCCCGCGCAGGCTTACCTCGCCCTGGCGCGGGCGGTTGAAGACCTCGAGAATCTTTTCCGAAATCAACTGCGGCCACAGGAAGCCCGCGATCTCCGGGACCACCGGCCGGCTGGCCAGAATATTCGGCTGGGAATAGAACCGCCCGCGATAGCGCCCGACCATGGTGCGCATGATGAGGCGCTTGAGCGCGCGTCCCACGCGCGGCACCCAGTCCAGCAAGCCCAGCAAGCCGTACCAGGGAATCTCCTCCATCTTGTTATACGGGGTCACCACCAGCAGGGGACGCGCAAGCGCGCCAGCCTCGCCAGTCTTGGTGCCCGGAATGCTTACCACGAAATCCGCCTCGGCGACTTCACGGGTCGAGCCAGTACTCACCAGGCCCAGTCGAGTGCCGCGCGCACTGACAAGGTCCCAGCCCTCGTCAGTCCGTGACAGCGTTCCGCTCCGCCCGCCAATGGCCGGGTCCGGCTCGCCAAGGTCGCCCCGCACGGTGTCAAAGTCGACGTAAGGCGAGAGGAGCAGGGCAAATCGGCTGTCCGGCATCACTTCTCGAACACGCTCCGCGACCTCCAGAAAGAACGGCGCAAGGCCGACGACTTCGACCCGTCGGCTGCCCGGAAGAAAAGCCAGGTAGGGGGCTTGAGGCGCTTCCTGAAAGGACCGCGGGACGGCGGTCGCGTGAACCGCATCCACGAGCAGGTCGCCGACCACGGTCACCCGTCCATCCGAGATCCCCTGGCGCCGCATGCGGACCGCGTCAGCGGCGGTCTTGACGAAATATCCCCGCATGAAACGATCCCAGGTCCGATTGGCCCATTGCCACGCCCAGGCCGGGAGGCGGCCCCGCCACGCGAGCAGCGCCGCGTACATCAGGTCGCCGCCCAGGTGAATCAGCGCCACGCCGGGATACGGCAGTCCGAAGAACAAGAGGCTCCA
>VGFD01000704.1 GCA_016868975.1 Armatimonadota bacterium
CGTTTTTCGAGTACCGTCTGCACGATGTAGGAGACGAACTGCTCCTGGACTTCCTGGTTTTCTTCCTGCTCGGTGAAAGCCATTTCCGGCTCCACCATCCAGAATTCCATCAAGTGGCGCCGGGTTTTTGATTTCTCCGCGCGGAAGGTCGGGCCGAAGCAGTACACCCGGCCGAACGCCATGGCGTGCGCCTCGTTGTACAATTGCCCGCTCTGGGTGAGGAAGGCGGGCGAGCCGAAATAATCCGTCTGGAACAGCGTGGTGGTTCCCTCGCACGCGGCCGGCGTGAGGATCGGTGAGTCCACGCGCAGGAAGCCGTGGTCGTCAAGCCAGTCGTGGCAGGCCTTCATGATCTCGTGGCGGATGCGGATGATGGCCTGCTGGCGCTGTGAGCGCAGCCACAGGTGGCGGTGATCCATCAAGAAATCGACGCCGTGCTCCTTGGGGGTGATGGGAAAATCCGCCGACTCGCCCACCACGACGAGGTCGTTCACGGTCATTTCGTATCCGCCGGGCGCCCGCTTGTCGGCGCGCACCGGGCCGGTCACCACGATGGCGGTTTCCTGGGTCAGGCCGGCCATCTGCTCGAACATTTCCGGGGTTACGTCATTCTTGGAGGCTACCCCCTGGATGGTGCCGGTGCCGTCGCGAATGATGAGAAAATGGATCTTGCCGCTGGAGCGCTTGGTGCGCAGCCAGCCGCGCACGCGCACGGTTTGCTCGTTATAGTTGCCGATGTCCTCGATGGTGGTGATGGGAATTTCTACCGCGGTCTCTGACATGGGAGCGCTCCTTAAGGAAAAATGCCGCGAATCTTGGTCGCTTCGGCAACCCGCTGGATGGCCAGGATGTATGCGGCGGTCCGCATATCGGTCTGCCACTCCTGGTGGATGCCGTGTACCGAATTAAATGCGCGGGTCATGATGGCCCGCAATTTTTCGTTGATCTGCCCTTCGTTCCAGAAAAAGGACTGCAGATCCTGAACCCACTCGAAATAGGACACGGTGACGCCGCCGGCGTTGGCCAGAATATCCGGCAGCACCAGGATCCCCTTGTCGTACAGAATCTTGTCGGCCTCGCGAGTAGTGGGGCCGTTGGCGGCTTCCGCCACGATGCGCGCCCTGACGCCGTGCGCAATTTCCTCGGTAATCTGGTTTTCCAGGGCGGCGGGGATGAGCACGTCGCAGGGCAAACAGAGCAACTCCTCGTTTCTGATGGCGCGGGTGCCCACGAAACCGAGGACCGACTCGTGCTCCTTCTTGTAGGAAAGCAGTTTGCGCGGGTCGAGCCCGGCCTCGTCCTCGGCCACGATGGCGCCGCGGCTGTCGCTGACCGCGCGGATCCGCGCGCCCAGGTCGTGCAGCAGGTAGGCGGCCACCGATCCCGCGTTGCCGAAGCCCTGCACCACGACCTCGGCGCCTTTCAATTCCATCCCCACCACCGCGGCGGCCTCCTGGATGACGAACACGCAGCCGCGCCCGGTGGCCTCGCTGCGGCCCTCGGAGCCGCCGATGGACATGGGCTTGCCAGTCACCACGCCGGGGACCGAGTAGCCCTTGCTCATCGAGTACGTGTCCATGATCCAGCCCATCACCTGGGGATTGGTGTACACGTCGGGCGCCGGAATGTCGCGCTCCGGACCGATAAGGATGCTGATTTCGAAGGCGAAGCGGCGGGTCAGCCGCTCCAGCTCGTTGCGGGAGAGCTGCTTGGGGTTGCAGATGACGCCGCCCTTGGCGCCCCCGTAGGGAATCCCCACCACGGCGCACTTCATGGTCATCCAGAACGCAAGCGCCTTCACTTCGTCGAGGTTGACGTCCGGGTGGAAGCGCAGGCCGCCCTTGGCCGGGCCGCGCGCCATGTTGTGCTGCACGCGGTATCCGGTGAAGACCTTGATCTGGCCGTCGTCCATTTTGACCGGGAAGCAGACGATGAGCTGCCGCTTGCAGTGGCTCAGGATCTGGTGGATTCCGGGGTCGAGCCCCATCCGCGCGGCCACCGCGTCAAGCTGGGCCAGCGCGGTCTCCCAGGCATTGTAGGCGCTGTGATGCTTCTCTTGAGCCAGCATTGGACGACTCCTCCGATGCGTGCTTGTGCGCGAAGTCGGGACGGGTTTCCTCCCAGAATAGAAACGGCCCGGGAGTCGCCTCCCGGGCCGCGCGCCTTCGGGCGCGGCCTGAAGCTGTCGGGGGATTTACACCCAGCCGCGCAGCTTGCAGGCTTCCGCGACGCGCGACACGGCAACCAGGTAGGCCGCCTGTCGCATGTGCACTTTGCCGCCGAAGCGGTTGAGCATGTCGTACACCCCGTGGAAGGCCTTCGTCATCTTGCGATCCAGCATGCTGTGGACCTCTTCGAGGCTCCAGTAGAAGTTCTGGGTGTTCTGCACCTGCTCGAAGTAGGACACCGTCACGCCGCCCGCGTTGGCCAGGAAGTCCGGCAGCACGAACACGCCGTTCTTGTGCAGGATCTTGTCGGCTTCCGGGGTGGTGGGGCCGTTGGCCAGCTCCAGGGATATCTTCGCCTTGACGCGCTCCGCGTTGGCGGCCGTGATCTGGTTCTCCAGGGCGGAGGGGACCAGCACGTCGACGTCGAGCTCGAGCAGGGCTTCGTTGGAGATGGGCTCGCCGCCGGGGAAGCCGGTCAGCGACCCGTGTTTCTCCTTGTGGGCCACCAGCGCTCTGGGGTCGAGGCC
>VGFD01000705.1 GCA_016868975.1 Armatimonadota bacterium
TGGGAGCCGCCGTCGGCGCCCTCGGCGGCGCGGTCTACGACGTGAAGGCGCACCCCGAAAAGTACCCCATCCTGAGCAAGAAGCTCAACGAGAAGTAGGAACTGCCCGGGTTGGCGGGCGGGCTCGATTCCTATCGTCCATCCCGTGCTGGAGCGCCTCC
This sequence comes from Armatimonadota bacterium, assembly GCA_016868975.1. GTDB lineage: Bacteria > Vulcanimicrobiota > Xenobia > RGZZ01 > RGZZ01 > VGFD01. Next base: position 161 of record VGFD01000705.1, read on the forward strand.
AGTTTTCCCGAATCGTGCAGAAGGACTCCGTGATCCGATGGTGGTCTTCCTCGCTCAGGCGGCGGTGGCGGCGCGCCACGGCCAACAGTTGCGGGTGGCGGCGCGCCATGGCCAACAGTTGCGGGTGGCGGCGCGCCACGGCCAACAGTTGCGGGTGGCGGTGCGCCACGGCCAACAGTTGCGGGTGGCGGCGCGCCACGGCCAACAGTTGCGGGTGGCGGCGCGCCATGGCCAACAGTTGCGGGTGGCGGCGCGCCACGGCCGAAAGTCCAAGGACTGCCGCGCGGCTGCCAAGAAGGTCCGCGCATGCCACGACGCGACCTTCTGGCCGGCCTGCTGATCGGCATCCTGTTCGTCCTGTGGTTTGCGCCGGCCGCGTTTGGCGGCCGCATTCTGGCGGGTGAGGACACCTTCGCCTATTTTTTCGCGGAGCGCAGCCAGATGTACCGGGCCGCGCACGGCGAGGGCTTGAGCTGGTGGGATTCGCTGCCCGGGCTGGGCGTGCCGCGCTTTGCCAACAGCCAGCACGGATATTTTTCGCCCTTTTCCACGTTGTTTTATCTGGTCGACACGGCCGCGGCATTTCGCTGGTATCCGATTCTCATGTTGACCTGCATCACGCTGGCATGCTACGGCCTGCTCCGCGTGATGGATCTGGCGCCCCTGGCGGCCGCGTTCGGCGCGCTGTCCTGGTCCACGCTGGGAACCATCCTGGGGCACGTGCAGCATCCGCCGGTGCTGGAAACCCTGGTCTGGCTGCCGGTCGCGCTGCTTTGCTGGGAGAAATATCTGGCCACGCGGCGCGTTGCATGGCTGCCGGCCGCGGCCCTGGCGGTCGCCCTCCAGGTTTACGGCGGCTCCCCGCAATACGTGGTGTACAACGCGCTGGTCATGGCGGCCTGGGTGACCATCTCGCTGACCCGCGCGGAAAGTCGTTCGAAGGCTGTTGCCGCCGCGTTTCTCGTGGCCGTCGCCGGCCTGCTGCTCGCTGCCTGGCAATTGTTGCCGGCCCTGGAGTTGAGCCGCATCTCGGCCCGCAACCTGGTGGACAAGGCCGCGTTCACTGACAATTTCCGCGCCTCGCTGCGGGAAATCCCGTTGGCGTTCGCCGCGGAAGTGTTTATTCGGGTGCGGCCGCCGATGGATTACGGGCATCCCTACGAAAATTCTCCGAATTTGTCGCTGATCGTATTGCCGTTTTTTATCCTCGGGCTGCGGCGGTATCCGCTGCTGGGCATCGCCGTGGCGTTCTTTCTCCTCGGGATGCTGGGCTCGGCGGGCGGAGTGACGCCGCTGCTGGCCAAGGTGTTTCCATTTACACAGCAGCTCCGCGCCCCGGTTCGCATGCTTGTGCCGGCCGCATTTCTGGTGTCGTTTCTGGCGGCCGCCGGCATGGATTTCTGGTTGCGCCCAGCGGCGCGCCGACAATGGCTTTGCGTGGCCGCGCTGGTCTGGCTGGTCGGCGTCGGCTGGCTGGTAAAGCGCTCCACGGACCGCTACGTGGAGCCGAGCGACTTCCAGGTTCCTCCAGCGGTGGCCGCCGCAACGCCGCGCCTGACGGTGGGCCTGATCGGCGACGCGAATCCGCTGGCGCCCAGCATGGGCATCATCGCCGGCCTGCCCACCTTGTTCACCCGAGAGGCCGTGTGGCCGCAGAATTTCTTCGAAGCAATTTTCGCGTCGCAATTTGGCGACCTCGGAGAAAATCGCCGCAAGGTGGATATCTGCATTTCGAACAACGTGCTGCCGCTGGTCGAGCCGCACCGCCCCCTGCTGCGCGCGTTCGGCCTGCGCACGGTGCTCACGCCTGCCGCGGGCCCCTCGGCCCGCTCAGCCGAAAACTGGAAATCGCTGCCGCTGCAGCCCGCGACGCCGGACTGCGCGGTGTTCGCCGCCACCATCCCCGTGACGGATGCCCGCGAGGGCTGGCGCCTGGCCCGCGCCACCGACTGGGATCCGCTGCGCCAGGCGCTGGCCCCGGCCGGACTTGCCGTGAAGTCGGAGGGCCCGGCCACCGCGACATTCGTGCGGCGCGCCGCCGACGAAGAAGAGATCGCCGTGCGGGGCGGCGGCGGGTTGTTGGTGGTGTCCGGCCTGTCCTACCCGGGATGGCGCGTGGAGATTGACGGCGTCCCTGCCTCCCCGGTAGACGCCAACCTCGCCCTGCGCGGCGTGGTGGTTCCGCCGGGGACGCACCGGGTGGTGTGGCGGCACGTGCCCACCTGGCTCGGGCAGGCGTGGATTGCTACCGTGGCCGGCGTCTTGCTGCTGGCCGGGGGCTGCTTCTGGCTGCGACCATCGAAGCGAAGTGGTCCGCGGCGCTTGGACGCAGGTGACTCCGTGACCCCGACGGAGTGATCGCGGGGGACTCCCTGACCCTGACGGAGTGGCCGGACCGGGGAACTTCCTCCGGCACGGGCGCCGTCTGATATAATTCCAACGGGTCGGCGAACAATTCGGGCGGCCCGGGTGTCCGACGTCCTGAAGAGGTGTTTCTTGTCCAAGCCTTCGGCATCTCGGTT
>VGFD01000706.1 GCA_016868975.1 Armatimonadota bacterium
ATAGGCCATCAGCTCGTACGACTCCATTGCCTGTCCCCCGCCGCCGGACTCCAGCCAGAGACGCTCCAGCCAGGTGTCCAGGCCGCGCAGCTCGGCAAATTCCCCGACCTGCAGGGGCGCGCTGTCGCACACCGCGTCGCCCACCGCGGACAGGCACATCATGGGATCCGGAATATAGCCCAGCTCCAATGTCTGCCCGGCGATCAGCGGCATCTTGTCGTAAATGATCTTGGGCAGGGTGCCCATCGATCCGGTCACGTCGAAGGCGTACACCACGGGTCCCGCGCAGGTCGCCGAGATGCGCCGATCGCGCGGCAAGACGGCCGGATTCGCGCTGCTGCGCGACATGCGGGACTCGGCCAGATCCGAATAGCCGGACGCCGTCCGCTGACTGGAATCGGTCACGTCACGATCGTAATAAGTGCCTCCACCGCCCATGCGTTCAGGCCTCCTCCACGAGAATCTGGCGGCCGCGAATTTTTGCGAGCCACTCGTCCACGTCGTCGACCAGGCGGCGCCGCGCGATCTGGTCGACAATATCCTTGATGTGCCCGGGAAGAAGACGCCGCGAGGAGCACTCCATGATGCCGATGAGCGTCATGCGGTCGATTTCTTCCTGGTTGGCGCTGGGAATGAAATCCCGCAGCGCGCGGGTGAGGGTGTCCATCCCCACCTTCGCTTCGCCCGCTTCCACCGCGAAGCGCCACGCGGCGAGCACCACCTTCTCAAGATCCGCGCCGGACATCCCCTCGGTCGCTTCACCAAAAAACTGCGGCTGGGTGTCCAGGGGGATGTCGTAGCGGCGGAACAAAACCTCCAGGATCGCCACCCGCTCGTCCCAGGAAGGCATGGGCAGCAGGATGCGCTCGTCGCTGCGCCCGCTGCGCTTGAGCGCCGCGTCGATGCGATCCGGACGGTTGGTGCAGGAAATGACGATAATCTGGCCGCGGATCCGCGGATCGCTGAGCAGCTCCATCCACATTTTCATGAGCCGCTCGCTCACGCCGGAGTCGCCCCGCGGGGCGTCGCGGCTTTGCTCGGCCAGATCCGCCTCGTCGTTCATCACGACCACCGGCGCCAGGCCGCGCAACCCCTCGAGCAGTTTCTCCATGCGGCTCTCGGATTCGCCGACCCACATCGAGCGGATGGAGCGGGTTTTCACAAACGTGAAGCCGGCCTCCCGCGCCAGACCTTCGACCAGCGCGGTCTTGCCGGTGCCCGGCGGCCCCATCAGCGTCACGCCCATGGGAACCAGCCGTGCGTCGCCGCGTCGCAGCGCGTCCAGCACGTCTCGGAAATATTTTTTCACGTGCTCGCAGCCGCCGATGTCGTCGAGTCCGCGCAGAGGCTCCATCACTTCCATCACGTCGCCATATTCCTGGTTGAGCAATTCCTGCTTGCGCGCCTTCACGAACGCGAGATCGAGGGGCGCGTCCTTCTCCTTCGCGCGCAGGAAAAGGTCACGAATCTGGCGCAGCGTCATGCCCTGGGTGGCGCGGGCGAACAGGTCCACATCGACCTCCGGAATGGTGGACAGGAACGTCTTGCGTTCCTCCGCGTCGGGACGAGGGATGTGCACCGGGTGAATTCCGCTGCCCGGGTGCCGCAATTCCCGGTGCACGTCGCCGGCGTGAGCGGTCACCAGGACCACGAGCCCGCCCTTCTCCCGAATCGCCTCGTCCGCCGCCCAGTTTTTCAGACGCTCGATGTTGGCGCGATCCGGCACCGCCAGCGGAATGCCGGGGCTCACCGTGGGCGCCAGCGTGTGCACCGACCAGATGACTACCGCGCTGCGCTCGGCGCGCTGCAAAACCCTCTCGAGCAGCGGCATTGCCAGCTCCGGCTCGGTCGGAAGCCTGCGCTTCTCGGCCAGTCCGGCGCGGGCCGCGGCAATCGGATCGGACCCTCCGCGATCGGCCAGACCGGCCGCGGCGCGAAAGCGCTCCACCGCGGAAGGATCGGGAAACGTCAGGCCGGACGCGATGTTGTAGTAGGCGACAATTTCCCGCGAGTCGAGGACTCTGGCCAGAAAATTCCGCAGGGACATGTAGGGCGTCTCCGGCTCATCGTCCGCGTCCGGATTGGGAAATATCCCGTGAATATCCCCGTACAGCAGCAGGGTATGGGAAACTCCCGCAGACACAACGTGGCGCACTTCGTCGGAGAACCAGCCGGGCAGCGCGCTCACGTGCGGCTCCCGACCGGGTCCCCCCCCGCCTGCGCGGTCCCGGGCGGCCCGCCTTCGCCTCCCTCGATTCGGATGTCAAGCCCCAGACGCCGCGCCAGCGCCGTCAATTTTCGCACTTCCTCGTCGAGCGCGCGGCGCGACTTGAAGTGCTCGAAACGCAGCCGCAGCGAACCGTCACTTTCCTGGGAAACCCGAAAATAATCGGTGGCGTGCTCCTGGCCCGGCTTGTTCGCCTCCAGCGACAGCGACGGCGACGAGGTGATGCGCGTCTGATAGCCGAGAATCTCCCCGATGACCGCAATAACTTCAAATTGCCAGCGGGCCAGGCCCCGATCCGCGTCGGCCTGCCGCGAGGCTTCCACTTCCAGCCGGCTGCCGCTGAGCCGAAACGACGCGCCCGGCACGGCCTTCCGCGCACGCTCCAACGCGACACCGAGCAACGGGCCCACGTCAAGGCCCCGCAGCCATTCGAGAAATTCGGC
>VGFD01000707.1 GCA_016868975.1 Armatimonadota bacterium
CGCGCGGCAACTGCGCCGCGAGACAGACCGATCAGCCTACCCTAGGATTCGTTTCGTGCAAGAAGGGCATGGAGCATTGCAACGCACCACGCGTCGCCGCACGCTGAGCTCCATTCTGCTGCTGCTGGGCGCGCTCGGTTTGCTCTTCGGCTCGGGCCCGCTCGTGGGCGTGATCGTTGCAGCGAAGATGGGCTGGACCGCCGACCCCAATCCCAACCCGGTCGGCTTCGGGATTCTTGCGTTCTTCACCTTCTGGCCCAGCGTGCTGCTGCTCGTGATCGGGCTCGCGTTCAGGGTGGTGGGGAGGTAGAAGCGGAGGGGGGTAGGCGCACGCGGAGCTCGCGCGCGGATCAACGATGCCTGGCGCCGCAGGTGGGCAGTCTCCTCCCGCGGGTCGTCAGCGCCTGGATGGCAATGCGCGGGTGGCGTTTTGGGCAGGGTCGTCCTTGAGTCGCATGTTTAGATAGGACCTGTGTCCCTGAAACGCGCCGAACAACAGGGTCCCTCTTGATAGGGCGTAACGGGACAGTCAATCCGCGTCGCTAAGCTGCTCCCATGCCAGACCTAGCTTCCAGGGGCTGGGACTCCGACTTCCCCGACTTCACGGGTGCATCCCGCGACACCATCATCACATCGCTCCAGCAGCTTGTCCGCGATGCTTCCGAAGAGCAGGTGCGTGCGTGGCGCGAGTCCATCCCGCCGCTGCAGTCTGAGGCGGGCGAGGTGCTCGCTGACGACGCGCAGGCCAAGGGCTACGGCGCCGTGTTGGAGTATGTGCTGCCGCTGGATGCGCGCCGCCCCGACTGCGTCTTTCTGATTGAGGGCTCGGTGTTGGTGCTTGAACTGAAGGGTAAGGCCCATCCCACACAGGCGGACATCGATCAGGCCTCGGCCTACGCACGTGATCTGCGTTGCTATCACCGAGAGTGTGCCGAGCGGCCAGTACATGCGTTGCTCGTGGCCACGCAGGCGCGCGGATACTTGGGAGAGCGGCAGGGCGTGCATGTTTGTGGCCCCGATGCCATTGATGATCTGGTTCGGCGGCTCTCGCGGCCCGGCGGTGGTGTGGTGAATCGGGCTGCGTTCCTGGATGAATCGTCGTATCGACCGTTGCCGACGCTGGTGGCCGCCGCGCGCGAACTGATGCGAAGCGGGTCGCTTCGCCGAGTGCATAGAGCGGCTGCGGCCACCGAGCCCACGGTGGCGTTACTGAAGGACATCTGCGTAGAGGCAGCCAGAACGAAGACTCGTCGCCTGGTGCTGCTGACGGGCGTGCCCGGTGCCGGCAAGACCCTGGTGGGGCTTCAGACGGTGCACGCGCATTGGCTGGATGACCTGGCTGTGTCGCGAGGCTGCGAGAAGCCCACGGCGCCAGCCGTGTTCTTGTCGGGCAACGGTCCGCTCGTGGAGGTGCTTCAGTACGAGTTGAGTAAGGCCGGCGGGGGTGGTCGCACGTTCGTGCGTGGCGTGAAGGAGTACGTGAAGCGGTACTCGGTGGGTGAGTCGCTGGTGCCGCCGGAGCATGTGTTGGTGTTTGACGAAGCGCAACGTGCCTATGACCGTGCGATGGTGGCCGAGAAGCACAAGATTCCGCTTGATGCGGCACGTAGCGAGCCAGAGCACTTCATTGAGTTCGCGGAGCGCATTCCCGAGTGGTGCGTCGTGGTGGGCCTGATCGGCGGCGGTCAGGAGATTCACAAGGGCGAGGAGGCGGGTCTGGTTCAATGGCGCAAGGCCATCGAGAGCAGCCCGCGCATGTCCGAGTGGCAGGTGCACTTACCCCCAGCGGTGCAGCCTGTGTTCAACGGTTCGCCTCGACCGGTCCATGCCGACAAGCGTCTCAGCCTGGACACCGAGTTGCGTTTCCACCTGACTAAGGATGTGCATCGCTTCGTGGCCCAGGTGCTCGATGGTTGCCCGCCCAGCGAGAACGCCAAGGTGTTGGCTGCACTCGAACAGAGTGGATATCACCTGCGTCTCACCCGCGATCTGGACGTGGCGAAGGTCTACCTGCAGGATCGATACCGAGACCAGCCCGACGCACGCTTCGGGCTACTAGCCTCGAGCCGCGACAGGTTGCTGCCGCGGTTCCGCGTGTACAACGACTTTCAGGCAACGAAGGTCGTGCGATTCGGCCCCTGGTACGCCGATACCGAGGGCGATCCGTCTGGTCGCTCGTGCCGCTTGCTCAAGGACTGCGTGACCGAGTTCGGCGCGCAGGGCCTGGAGTTGGATGCCGCCCTGGTGGCCTGGGGCGCGGACTTTCGCATGGTGAGCGGCCGATGGGATTCGTCGAGTGCTTCGCGGTACAAGCGCGGTGTGGCGGCGGTGCGCGACCCGCACCAGTTGCGACTGAACAGTTACCGCGTGCTACTGACGCGCGGTCGCGAGGCATCAGTGATCTTTGTGCCACCGACGGGAGAAGTGGATGAGACGGCGGAGTATCTGCGCGCGAGTGGCGTGCTCGGGTTGTGAGTTCCACTGCGCGAACGTGTACCTGTCCCATGGACATGCATAGCGATCGGATTCTGCCCCCCACGGCTGCCGTGAGTGCACGGTCACGCTCGCCATCAACCCCGGCGACCGCGACTTCCGCGTTGCGGCGATCGAGCGGCGGTGAGGGGGTTGCTCCTGCAACAATCCGCCCCAGGCATGCTCGAG
>VGFD01000708.1 GCA_016868975.1 Armatimonadota bacterium
CACGAAGCGGGCCGTCAAGGGACCCGGGACCTGGGCATAACATTCACTGCGATCCATACGAGGAGTCCCTGGATTTTTGGAAAAGGATTCCGACCCAATCACGTGGACCTGAGCGGCACGGATGGCAAAGCAAGGGGTGGGGCGACTAACGCGGGGGCACCTGCTCGAAAGGACTCGCGACTCGAATGACCTTAGATGCCGTCAAAGCGACCGTCCTGGTGGTTGACGACGAGCTGATGATTCGGACCATCCTGCAACGCGCTGTCGCGGCGCTACCAGGTGATCAGCGCGGACAATCCGCAGTCGGCGCTCGAAGTGCTGGAGCGCGAGCGGGTGGATTTCCTGATGACGGACGTCAACATGCCCGGGGGCAGCGGGATCCAGCTCGTGCAGAAGGTCCACGAGAAATTTCCGGACCTGCCGGTGGCGTTCCTGGCAGCGGTCATCGACGAGGCGACGCAATCCCGCATTGAGGACCTGGGCGCGCCGCTCTTCATCAAGCCATTCGACGTGGAAGAGCTGCTCAGCATGCTCGAGCTGCTGGTGCCGCAGCCGGCCGCGGAGCCGGCCGAGCAGGGCTGATCGCAATCCCTAACGCAAGAAGCCGACGCTGTAATGCGTCGGCTTCTGCATTCAGTCAGCGATCGGCACGGCCGAACGCCGTATTGCTCGTTTTCAACAATCAGCTGCAGTCAGTGCGCCGCCACCGCCGCGCGAATCGGCAGGCCCAAGCGGCGCAGCGGGAGGCGCGCCTCGCGGCCCGTCGGTCTGGCAGGCTCCTCGGGCGCCTCGCTCGCCGGCGCCGCGCGATCCTCCAGGACGTCCGAGAGGGCGACGCGCAGCGAGGCGGGCATGGACCACCCGAAGTGATGCACCTGGTAGGCCATGGCCCAGGCCGCGTCGGACGATCCCTCGATCACCCGAGCCACCAGCGGACGCAGCGAGAAGGGCAGCGTGCCCCGCTCCGCCAGCCGCCCACACTGCTGGGCGCGGTTGGCGGACTCGACGAGCAGGGCCACCGCGAGGCGGCGCGCGCCGAAGCGCTCCTGCAGGTAGGCAGCGAGGTGGAAGGGGAACCGCACGTCCTGCTCCAGGACCTCGTCGAGCAGCCCACGGACCTTCTGCAACGACAGCGTGGCCCGCTCCTCGCGTTCCTGGGTCAGCTCCAGGACGTCAGCGGTCAGGCGCCCGCGCGCGGAAAGCCGCGGAACGGCGGTCTCAGTGGAAGCACCACGGAAACGAATCGGCCACATTGTCATCCCTCCTTCGCGAAACCAGCGACGAAATCGCCGCAAGCCAGGGCGCGGGAAACTGATTCCTTCGCCCGAGAGTTCGGAAGGCCGGCCGGTCACGGAACAAAAACACCGCGACGGTATGCGGAGCTTTCACTTACACCTGGAAAGGTGCGCGGGAAAGGGCTCGTGGAGCCCTCTCTACCGTCTCGCGATGGTCGAGGGCTTCACCCTTGCCGAGAAGACTCGGCGAGGCACGTATCCGGAGGGTCTTCTGCCCTGGCTCCGGACGAGCCATCCAGATTCGGTTTTTGGGGCCTACTCGGTAGGTCCATCCTGGGTGTTGCTCCTCGCGGGCATGACGAAAGACACGCCCGACGTTGATATGGGACTTGCCCGACTATCCTAGCACCGGCCAGGGGGGCTGTCAACAACTTTTGCGCTCATTCCCGGGCGCGATTCACGGGTTCGCGCGCAGGCAAAAGAGCCGCCCGGCGGCGCGCTACTTCAGCAATCGGAACGAGGTGAGGAAGCGGTTCACGTCCTTGTTGTAGCTGCCCGGCTTGGGGATGAGTGCGGTGAGCTGGTACAGGCGGTTCTTCACCAGGTAGATGCGGCTCTTGCCCAGGAACTTCGGATTGTTGAACGTGATCTCGCAGCCCGGGTACCCCTTGATCGTGATGGCCTTTTTCGAGGTCAGCGTGGCCTTGACGTTGGTGACGGCGCCGTTCGCGGAGGCTTCGAGGGCCTCGTTGGGATTCTTACCCTTCATGCTGGCGGCGGGGTAGTCGTTGTAGGCCACCACGTACGTGGGATTGCCCTCAAGCAGGTACATGTGGGCGGTAATCTTCCCTACCTTGGTATCCACCGATTGATCCTGCGCTTTCGGCGTGCCCGGCAGCTGCACGGAGAAGTTTCCGGCGGTCTGGGTAAAGGTCTTCCACTGAGCGGAGGCGGCCGCCTGGACGGACAGTACCAGGGCGAACGCGAGCAGGAGACGGGCGACGGCTGACTTCATGGAACGGGCCCTTTCTCTACTGTTTGTGGTTCTATACGGTTTGTGGTCTGGTTGTGGTGTCCCAGTCCCACCAGGCGAACTGGTCGCCCGACAATTTGTTCAGGGGCGGCAAAGATCCTGGTAGGCCAGCATGAGCCGCGCCCCGTCAGCCATTGAACAACCATGGCCGGGGAGGGGAATCGGTCTTCCGGCCACTCGACGGGCGGGAGGCACATCCGCTATAATGGGTAAGCCAAGTTGGGGCATGACCCAAACTCATGGGCGCGTCGCTGTGAAGCACCCATAAAAAACCCAGGAAGCACCATGAGGAAAGGGTGCCAGAGCGCACCCACGGTTCACCTTTCACTATGTGCAATCGTGGAATTCGTTTGCTTGTGGACCAGGGATTGCCGACTGGCGTGTCG
>VGFD01000709.1 GCA_016868975.1 Armatimonadota bacterium
CGCGCGCTGGCCACCGTCGCGGCGCTGGCCGTGCCGCCCGCCGCCTGGAGCGGGCTCTCCCTGGCGGGCTTCGGGAACCACACCCTGGTGCTGGTGGCCGCTCTGGTCAGCGCGCTGCTGGCCGCGTCGCTTGTCCCCTCCGAGCGCTGGTCGCCCGCCCTGCGCGCGGCCGCGCTGTGCTGGTCGGCGCTGCTCCTCATGGCCAGCCCGACACCCGATGCCGAGATCGCGATGCGGCTCTTCCCCGCATTGCTCTGGCTGGCCGACGGGGTGCTGCGAAGACACGGCGGGACGGCAGCGACGAGCGTGCTGCTGGCCGCCGGCGGGCTTCTCTGGACCGACCTCAGCGCTCTCCTGGCCACCCCTGCCCCGCGGGCCGCCCTGCTGATCGCGCTCGCCCTCGGCTACGCCCGCCTGCGCGGACTCCACGAAGCCTTCTGCGTCCCGTCCTGGCTCGCGGCCGGCTATGCCTGGGCCTGCCTGCTGCGCCTGAGCGGGCTCCCCGACGCGCACTTCGCGCTCGGCTTCGTCCCCTTCAACATCCTGGTGGCGATGGCGTACGCCCGCACCCGCCTCGCCGTGCTGGAGGCGGCCGCCAATGTGACGGCCGTGCTGGTCCTTTGCGCGGCCGTTGGCCACGAGGACCCCACCATTTTCCCCACCCTCGCGCTGGGGTACGCGGCGGGCTACGGCGCGGTGGCCCGCCAGCGCGACCACGCGGTTTACGAGGCCACCGCCTGGCTGCTCCCCATGCTCGGCTGGATCTACTGGTGCCAGCGCGCCATGCCCGTGCCCATGCACGCGGTCCTGGAGTGGGTAACCGCCCCGCCGGGTGCCTGGCTGCTCCTGTGGTCGGCGGCCGGACGACACGCGCGGCGGGTCAGTCTTGAGCGAGCCGGGGGCGCGCTGCTGGTGGTTCCCAGCCTGCTGCTGTCCACCGGACCGGAAAACGGAACCCACGCGATGCTGGCCGGCCTGTTCGGATTGGGATTGTTGCTGGCTGGCGCCGGCTTCGCGCGCGCCAACCTGCTGGTGGCGGGCAGCGCGGCCCTTCTGCTGGAGGCGCTCATCCAGGCGCACCACGTGCTGGTGCGGCACATGCCCGTGTACCTGACCGCGGTCGGCGTCCTCATCATCGGACTGGGGATCCTCTTCGAGCGCCGCCGCCGCGACTTGCTCGCGCTGGGCCAGCGGCTGGCCCGGCGGATGTCAACCTGATCGGCGCTGGTTGCGGCGGACGCGGGCCCGCATCCACTCCAGGCGGAACCGATTGGACTCCTCCATGTCGCGAAATTTGTGCACGCCAGTGAACAAGCCCGGACAGAGCGCGCGCGACAACTCATACAACTCGGCGACGCGCGCCACGAGGCGATGCGGATCGGTTTCCAGTACCGGAAGTCGGTCCATATCCCCGACGTTGCGGAACTTGCGAACCATCAGCGATCATCCTCCAGATCGTACAACGCCTTGAGAAGCTCCGCGTCCGCGTGGTCCTTGGGACGCACGGTATCCCGTTTCATGTCGTAAAGCATGCGCGGGGTCGCAACCGCAAAGGGGATGCTGCCCAGATGCTTGATCTCGGTTTCCACGTTGTCGTACGAGTATGCGTCACCCAGTCTCGTCAGGATATCCACCCCGAGACTCTCGTCGGGGGGGCCATACCCCACCGCGGGGTAGTCTCCAACGAGGTCGTCATAGGAGATTTCGTCGATCGAAGGATCATCCCAGACGGCGCGCAAGGCGCGCTTGAGCCGGTCGATGTTCTCGGCCGTGGGGCTCACGAAGATGTCAATGTCTTCGGTGGGGCGCACGATACCGTGGGCGATCAGGGCAATGCCGCCAAAGACCTTGTACTCCACTTCGTGTCGATTCAACTCGGTAAGCAGCGCGAGAACCTTCTGAAAGACCGATTCCTTCACCCTGACTGGATTGGCATTGAGCGCGCGATTCCCTCTGCAAAAACGGAAACGGCGGGGGGTGCCCGCCGTCTCGCTTTTCAAAGGACCAGGGGTGATTTACTTTTTGTCGCCTTCCTTGTCGCCACCCTTGTCGTCGCCACCCTTGTCGTCGCCACCCTTGTCGTCGCCACCCTTGTCGTCGCCGCCCTTGTCGTCGCCACCCGTGGCGGTGGGGCCCTCGGCCGGCTTGATGGAGCGGTAGATCGCGTAGACGGTGTCCTCATTCTTCTCGATCTCGCCCATCGCCAGGACGGCCAGTGCCTTCTTCGCGCCCACGACGATGGAGGCGTCCCAGTTGACGTTCTTGCCGTCAAAGGTGCCGGTGCCGTCCGCCCACACCTGGGTCAGGCCGTTGAACTCCTCGGTCTTCACCTCGGTGACGACCTTCACGTCGTTGAGCGTCTCGTCGACGATCTCGCCCATGGCGGTGGCCACGGCGTCCACTTCCTTGGCGTCGGTGACGACGAACACCAGGAAAATCTTCTCGTCCGGCGCGGTAGCGATGAGCTGGTCGCCCTTCTGCTCCTGCTTCCAGCCCTTGGGAAGGTTGAACGCAACGCCGCCGTCCTTGTGGGTCAGCACGTCGCCGCCCTCGAGGATCTTGGCGTCGTCGTCGCCGCCACTGTCCCCCGGGGTGGCGTCACCGGCCGGCGAAGCGGCCGCGGTGGTGGCGTCTCCCGTGGGTGACGCG
>VGFD01000710.1 GCA_016868975.1 Armatimonadota bacterium
GAAGATGACCGATGGCAAGAAACCCACCGAAGAGAACGTGCGGGCCAAGGTGGATGAGGGCGGCAACGGCATGCCGGCCTACAAAGACATGCTGGGCGGCGAGGAGAAGGACGACCTCATCGCCTACCTGAAGACGCTGTAATACCGCGCGCCCCAAAGGGATCCCGGGATTGCACGATATCGCCCGCTTCTTTCCGCGCTGCGCGAGCTGCTTCCCGCTCCTGCTCGCGGTTGCTGCCGGGGCTGCCCTCACTCCGGAACAGCGCGCCAGAATCGACGAGCTTACGGGAGCCAAAGGCTCCTACACGGCCGCTGAGGACGTCCATCGCGTGGCCTTTCCGCGCGCCGACGTGCCGGTCGCGGTCGAGGGCCGCAGGATGCACCCGTTCCTGGGCTTCAGCTCCTGGGCCGCGTTCACCAGCGGCCCGCACGGGGCCCTGGTGATGGGCGATATGGTGCTGTTCGAAGACGAGGTGAACCCGGTCATGTCGGTCGCGCTTGACGGCGGCCTGGAGGTCACCGCGCTGCACAATCACTTCTTCTTCGACCAGCCCCGGGTCATGTATATGCACATCGGCGGCAGCGGCAGCGTGGAGCGGCTGGCGCCGGTGGTCGCCCGGATGATGGACAAGGTCCGGGAGGTCCGCAAGCACCGGCCCGCGCCCGCCGCCGGGTTCGCCGCCGGGCCGGCGCCGGCAGACAACCGCATCGCGGCCGCGGAGCTGGATCGGATTCTGGGCGTTCAGGGAGAGACGAACGCCGGAATGTACAAGGCCACCATTGGCCGCAAGGCCAGGATGCACGGCCGCGAGGTCGCGAAACAGATGGGGGTCAATACCTGGGCGGCGTTCGGAGGCACGGACGAGGACGCCTTGGTAGACGGCGACTTCGCCATGCTCGAGTCCGAGCTGCAGGCCGTGCTCAAGACGCTGCGGAAAGCCGGCATCAATATCGTGGCCATCCACAACCACATGACCCACGAAGAGCCCCAGTACGTCTTTCTACACTACTGGGGGCGCGGGCGAGCCGCAGATCTCGCCCGCGGAATCCGCTCGGCGCTCGACACGCAGCGCGATTAGCGGCTCTTGTCGAACAGCTCGTCGCGGCTCAGGCGTCGGTCGCCGTCCCGGTCGTGGCGCTGGAAGGATTCCTCCCCGCTCCGCCACTCCTCGCGCGAGATGGCGCCGTCGGCGTTGGTGCCGGCTTTGGCGAAGCGCCCTCCTTTGGCGTTTCCACGCCCGTGATGATCCGCCCAGGCCGAAGAAGCCAGCAACAGGAAAGAACCTAAAGAAACCAGAGATTTGAGTTTCATAACTACTGGAATGGACGCCGGAACGCGCGCCTGGGCTACCGCGCCGCGCCCTTGAGCACCACCGAAGGAAAGTAGCGCTCGACCGTATCGGCCGAGGGCCTCCGGGTCAGCAGCGAAAACACCACCAGCAGCAGGGCCGAGATCACCGTTATAGGCACCACCGGCAGCAGCCCGAGGACGGTGGCGCCTCCGGGCGTGCGCGCCAGAACCTCCCAGCCGTTCCAGAAGATCACCACGCGCGGCAGCGGCACCCAGTACTGGAAGACGGCAATCGCCGCCACCGCTGCAGCGGTCCAGGCGGCCGCGGCCAGCGCGCCCCACTTGGTGCTGCGTTTCCAGAAGAGCGCGGCCACCAGCAGCGGCGAGAGCGCCGCGTAGCCGGCAAAAGCGTACTGAGTGGCGATCTCGAAAATCGTCGCCGGGGCGCGCAGGGCGACGAAATACGCCAGCACCGTCACCACGATCACGAACACGCGGCCGGTGAGCACCTGCACGGCCTCGCCGAAGCGCGCCTTGCCGCCGTAATAGGTAAACACGTCTTCGGCAAACATGGTGGACAGCGCCAGAATCTGCGAGTCGCTGGCCATCACCGCGGCCATGATGCCGGCGCCGAGCAGGCCGGCCAGCCATACCGGCGCATAGCGCCCGAGCAGCAGCACCAGGACGTCGTCCGCGGCGGCGCGGGAGCGCAGCGCGTCGCGCTGTTCCGGCGCCAGCGCCGGGCCGCGGGCGGCCAGTTCCTGCCGGGCTTCGAGCTTGGCCTTGATCCCGGGGACGTCGGCGGCGTTGGCAGCCACGCCCAGGAACACGCAGGGGAGCCAGACGGCCAGCAGGCAGAGCGGATAGAGCACGATGGTGTGCTTGAAATGGCGCATCTTCTTGGCCGTGAGGCAGAAAATCGAGATGTGCGGAAAGGCGATGGTCGAAAGCGGGATGAAGGTGTAGCTGAAGAAGAACAGCGGCGACACGCGCTCCCGGGTGAGCAGCGGCGCGGTGGCGGGCGAGCCCAGCAGTTCCTGGGCGACGCTGCTGAAGCCGCCCAGGCCGGCGCCGATCACGATGAAGGCCGCGGTCCCGAAGCACAGGAACAGGGCTGCCTGGAAGGTGTTGACCCAGGCCGTGCCCCGCATGCCGCCGAAGAAAACGTAGCTCATCACCACCAGCGCCACCAGCCCCGCGCCGAGCCAGTAGGGAATTAGTCCACCGCTCAGCGCCTGGAGCGCGGCGCCCCCGCCCATTACGCCGATCACGATGTAGGGCACCAGCAGCGCCGCCTGCAGCGCGAAAATGAAGGTGCCGATATGGCCGCACTCCCAGCGGTCGCGGAACATCTGCAC
>VGFD01000711.1 GCA_016868975.1 Armatimonadota bacterium
TGACCAGGACGACGTCCCCGGTCAGGGTCGTGCCAGGAAAGGTCAAGCTTCCCGACTGCCGCGCGATGCTAAAAGCCGCCTCGGCGGACGTGGACGCCAGCGCCATCATGGCCAGGCACATGAAGGTCACTCTTCGAAGCATTGGAGCCCTCCGTGGCGCAATCCATTCTCCCAGTAAGGCTCGAACCCCTACCGGAAGAGATACCAGCCGGCCAGCGCGAGGGCCGCCGCGAGCGCGGCGTAAACCAGCGCGCCGGGACCCCGGTGCGTGTCTTCGTACTCACGCTGCGCTTCCTCGTTGCGGTGCCGACGTTGCAGCAGGCGGGAAACCTCGGCCGGCCAGCACGCTTCGTGGAATGCGTGGTGCGTGTACGAATCGTAGGCCCAGAAGACGAACGGCTTCGTCACCTCGACGGTGCGGTGGCACGACTTGCAGCGAGGAAAAGACTCCTCGTGAAAGCCGTCGATGAAGTTGTCGCGCAGGCCGTCGAAGCGCCAGCCGTCCACGGTGGGACTGTCCATCTTGCAGGCGGCGCAATGATACCCGTTCCCGTCAGGACGGGCCACCGCCTCTCGCCCGCAGGTGTCGCACACCACCCGGCCCACCATCTCGCCCAGAAATTCCTCCACCCCCAGCTCATCGTTGAGCAGGCGCTTGCGCTGGCAGCGCACGGTGAATCCCCCAAAGTTCCCCATCGGCTACCCTCCTTTCATCGATGCCTTGATCCGCAGCCACCCCACGAACGCATTCTTTCGCAAGCGCAGCCACCAGTTGCGGTCGCCGCGGAACGACTTCCACTCTACGGGCATCCGCTGCAAGAAATCAAGCACGCGGTACCAGCGCACGCGCCACGCGTCGGGCAAGGGCACCGGCGCGGCCACGGTGGGATATCCCAGGCGCGCCATCTCGACGGCGCAAACGGTCTCCACCAGCGCCACTTCCTGGCCGCCCAATTCCCTTTCGTATTTCTTGAAATTGTCGCGCAGGATGGCCGCATCGGTGTTTCGCCAGTCGGCGCACAGGGACGCGCTCTTGCGCGCCTCCGGGGACTCGAAGAAGCGCAGCATCCGGTCCTCAAAGCCCTCGCCGAGAAAGGCGCACAACCGCCGCACCTGGTCTTCCGGCGCGGCCAGCAGGTCTTCATACCGAATCACCTGCGCCCGTCCGGAATCCAACAGGGAAATCCCGAGCCGCATTTCGTCGCGCCAGCGCAGCGCCACGAAGTACGGATGAAAGAAATGAAACACGCTCTTGCGCGCCGAGACAGCGACGTCGCGCGGATCGCGGGTTAGAAAAATCAGGCGCGCGTCCGGATAGACTCGGAAAATGGCCTGGGCTTCGTGGATCATGAAGGTGCTCTTGCACCCCCAGCGGGCTTTTCCGACCTGGGCGAGATACAGCTCGTGGGCCGCCGCGTACAGCCCGAAAAGCGTGCGCTCGGGCGCGCGCCGCACCAGGTCGATGCCGCTGGGCGCGACGTCCCAAGGATAGGAGTGCCAGGCAACCAGCCGCGCCACGTCGTCGGCCATCTCGTAGAAATTGCCATACGAGGGCGCCAGAGGGCGGAAGAAATTCATCACGTGAGGCGGGTGCGGCACGAACAGCCGGGAATGGGCGTTCAAGACGAGACGGAGCAGGTTCGATCCGCTGCGCTCGGTGCCGACGATAAAAAACGGGCCCCCGGGGGGAACCGCGTCCGGGCGGCCGCTCATCCGCCGTCGAAGCAGACCTTGTTGCGCCCTCGCTGCTTTGCCTGGAACATCGCTTGATCCGCCCGCTCGACCAGTTCCTTTGAGGTATCGGCGTCCTCCGGGAACGAAGCCACCCCCCCGCTCACCGTGACGTGCACGATCTGTCCGCCCAGCACGAACTCGTACTGCTCGATTCCTTCGCGGATGCGCTCCGCGATGACGAGCGCGCCAATGCGGTTGGTGCCCGGCATGGTAACGGTGAATTCGTCGCCGCCATAGCGGCACAGCACGTCGTGCGCGCCGGTGCTCTCCCGGAGGATGCCGCCGAGCTGGCGGAGCAGCGCGTCGCCCTGGGGGTGCCCGTGGTGGTCGTTGATCTTCTTGAAGAAATCGACGTCGAGAATCATCAGTGAGAGCGGTTGACCCTTCACGCGGCTGGAGACAAACTGGACGCGAGGTGATCCTGAAAGTAGCCGTGCGTGTAAAGACCGCTCAACGAGTCGGTCACCGCCAGCGCCTCGGTCTTCCTTTGCAGCTGCATGGCCCGCACGGCAAGCCCCACCTGCATGGACAGCATGCCAAACAGGCGAAGCTGGGCTTCCCCGTAGCGGCCGACCGCCGCATCGCCCACGAAGATCACGCCCAGCACGTCGTCCTCCGCCAGCAGCGGCGCCACCATCACGCCGCGCAAACCTTTGTCCTTGCGCACCGCATCCTCCGGCTGGTGCTCCTGAAAGTCGCGTACCAGGCGGGCCTTTTTCTGCTCGAAAACCTCGCCGATCAGCGAGCGCTTCACGTTCGGATTGAAGTCTGAAAAGGCGTCCGGGGTGGCGGTCACCGCCTGGGCCACCTTCAGCACCGGCTCTTGCAGGTTTTCCAGGTCCCGCAGGTACACGACGCAGGTGTCGCAGCCAAACAGGCTCTTCACGTTGTTGACCACGACGCTGAGG
>VGFD01000712.1 GCA_016868975.1 Armatimonadota bacterium
CAATAAGGCGCGCAACGCGCGACGCCTAGACCCTTGGCCCAACCGCCTTTGAGGCGGTCCAACTCATCAAGCCACCCGCTTTGCGGGGGGTGTCTGACTGACGAGCACGGTGATCCGTGGATGTCTTCGGGGCGACCGGGCCCCGCCGGGAACCGCTTTGGTCCGGCTTCTGCCGCGTCATCATGCCGTCCATCGCTTCCCATGTCGCGCACCCGCTGCCTGTCTCCCGGCCGGCCCCTGTGGTGATATCATGGGTGTGAAACATACGTCGTCGTAGCTCCTGCGGAGCACGAATGGAAAATCTAGGCTCCCTCGCGCTTCTTCTGGCCTTCTCGCTCTCGCTTTACGCCATCGTGGCCTCGGTGGCCGGGCGCTGGAAACGCAAACCGTTTCTCATCCTCAGCGCCGAGCGCGCCGTCTACTGCGTCTGGGCCCTGATCACGCTCGCCTCCGCCCTGCTGGTCTACAGCCTGATGACCGGCGACTTCCGGCTCGCCTATGTCGCCCGCCACTCGAACCGCGCCCTGCCCCTGGTCTATAAGTTCACCGCCTGGTGGGGCGGCCAGGAAGGCTCGCTGCTCTTCTGGAGCTGGATTCTGGCCTGCTACTCGGCCGTGGTGGTCTTCACCAACCGCCGCAAGCACCGCGATTTCATGCCCTACGTCACCGCGGTCATGATGACCGTGCAGGGCTTTTTCCTGCTGTTGAACGCTTTCGTCGCCAGCCCTTTCCAGCTCCTGGCCATGGATAAGCTGGTCACCGCCGTCCCCGATGGCAACGGCCTCAGCCCCATCCTGCAGTACTACGCCATGGCCATCCACCCGCCCATGCTCTACCTGGGCTATGTCGGCTTTACGGTTCCGTTTGCCTTCGCCGTCGGATCCCTGATCACCCGCCAGCCGGGCGACGCCTGGATCCACACCACCCGCCGCTGGAGCCTGGTCACCTGGCTGTTCCAGAGCTGCGGCGTCACGCTCGGCGCCGCCTGGGCCTACCATGTCCTCGGCTGGGGCGGCTACTGGGGCTGGGACCCGGTCGAGAACGCCTCCCTGCTGCCCTGGCTGAGCGCCACCGCCTTCCTCCACTCCGTCATGATGCAGGAGAAGAAGGGCATGATGAAGGTCTGGAACGCGGTCCTGGTCTGCTCTACCTTCCTGCTCTGCATCTTCGGCACCTTCCTCACCCGCTCCGGCATCATGAGCTCGGTCCACAGCTTCGCGCAATCCAACATCGGCGGCTACTTCGTCGGATTTCTGGCGCTCGCGATCGCCGGCACCGCCTGGCTCATTCTGGACCGCCTGGACTATCTGAAAAGCGAGAGCCAGCTCGAATCCGTGGTCTCGCGCGAGTCCAGCTTTCTGTTCAACAACCTCATCCTGCTGGCCAGCTGCTTCGCCGTTCTCTGGGGCACGCTCTTCCCGGTGATCTCCGAGTGGGTTTCGGGCGAAAAAATCTCGCTCGACGCCCCCTGGTTCAACCGCCTGATGATCCCGATCGGCCTCTTCCTGTTGTTCCTCACCGGAGTCGGGCCGCTGTTTTCCTGGCGCCGCACGTCGCTCGAAAGCCTGCGCCGTAACTTCATGCTGCCGGGCCTGGCCTCGCTCGCGCTCGTGGCCGCGCTCCTGGCCGCCGGAATGCGCCAGTTCTACGCCCTGATCTCCTTCGGTTTCTGCCTCTTCGTCGCGCTCACCATCTGGATGGAGTTCTATCGCGGCGCCCGCGCCGTCAGCGCCAAGAGCCAGATCGGCTTCGCGCGCGCCCTGGTCGAACTGACCCACCGCAACACCCGCCGCTATGGCGGCTACCTGGTCCACATGGGGATCGTGCTGATGTTTATCGGCTTCACCGGCGCTGCTTTCAACCAGCACCGGCAGCTCGATCTGGTGAAGGGAAGCCCCGGGCGGATCGGCGCCTACGATCTCCGCGTGGTCGACCTCCGCAGCGGCGACGGCGACAACTATATCTGGAATCACGCCGTCATCGAAGCCTCGAAGAACGGGCGGGTCGTGGCCACGCTCGAGCCCGAGAAGCGTTTCTACAAGGCCAGCCGCGAAGGCACTTCCCACGTCGCCGTTCACCACAAGATCAACGAGGACCTGTACCTGAATTTCGCCAGCGCCTCGGAGGACGGCTCCAAAGCCGTCATTCAGGCCTACATTTTTCCACTGGTCTCCTGGATCTGGATCGGCGCCCTCACCCTGGTGGCCGGCACCCTCATCGCCCTGGTGCCCAGCAAGATCAAGCTGCAATACGCACGCACCGAGGTCGTCGGAATCACCCACCATGCCCCGGTCTACAAGTAGTCCAGCCCGGCTGCGGCCCTCACTCGACCCCAACCCCAGTCCGTCCGGCTGTTGCCGAGTTCAGATAACTGTAAGAAAAATAAAGAGGAATGCGATTTTTCTCCCACCGCCTGCCTCCGGGGCAATGAGTCCTGCAAATTTCCCTTGACAGCTCTGCTGTATGTGTGGTATAAGTGTATCAAGTGTTGACTCGAATGAAGAACACACTCCATGCCCCGGATGGTGACACTCCGGCCGGGGCGCGGAAATGGGCCGCCAACAGGCCGGCCGTGATTGCCGACGCCCTCTTCAGCCCGGGTGGCCGGCTCTCCTGGCTCCTGCTC
>VGFD01000713.1 GCA_016868975.1 Armatimonadota bacterium
CTGCGCGTCGAAGCGAACGCTATCGTGGCACACCTCTCCAGGCAAGGTAATCTCGACGCCACCTGGCCGGGCGCGTGGCGCGAGCGCGAGGACGGCACGCGCGTGCTGAGCGTGCACGGGATGCACATGCTGTCCGCCGCGTTCACGCGCATGATGGCGGATCCCCGCATCCTGGATCCGATTGAGGAAATCATCGGGCCGGACATTCAGCTCCACCACATGAAAATGCACCACAAGCCGGCCGGTGAAGGTTCCCCCTTTCCGCTGCACCAGGATTATCCTTATTTTCCGCACGAACTGGAAACCATGTTGGCCGCGGTGGTGTGCCTGGACGCGGCCGACGCGGAGAGCGGGGGATTTTGCGTGGTGCCGGGCAGCCATCGCCTGGGCGCGCTGGAATCGGTGACCGACGGAAGTTATTTTCTTCCGCCCGAGGAGTGGCCGCTGACGCGCGGCGTGGCGGTGAATGCCGCCCAGGGCGATCTGCTGCTGCTTCACTACAAGGTCGTGCACGGATCGTATCCCAACCGAAGCCCGCGCGACCGGCGCATCGTGTTGTTTCAGTATCGCTCCCCGCACGATCGCCCGCTGGAGGCCGTCCACCTGTCGGCCGGCCAGGGCACCATGGTGCGGGGCCGCGCATTTCGAGAGGACGTTCAGCCATGAGCGATTTTTACGACATTGAATCCCTGCTTCGTCCGGAGGAGCGCGCGCTGCGCGACCGCGCGAGGGAGTGGGTCAAGTCGCGGTACCTGCCGGTGGTGCGCGATCACTATCGGGCCGGCACGTTTCCCACCGAATTGATTCCGGAAATGTCAACCCTGGGCGCCTTTGGCGGCACGCTGAAGACGCACGGCTGCGCGGGTCTGTCCAGCGTGGCGTACGGACTCTTGATGCAGGAGCTGGAGCGGGGGGACAGCGGCCTGCGCACGATGGCGTCCGTGCAGGGCGCGCTCTGCATGACCGCGATCAACCTGTTCGGCAGCGACGCGCAGAAAGACCGCTGGCTGCCGCTGCTGGGTCGCGGGGAAAAACTCGGCTGCTTCGGCCTTACCGAGCCGGGGGCGGGCTCCAACCCGGCCGGCATGCAGTCGCGCGCCGTTGCCCGGGGCGCGGGGTACGTGCTAAACGGGGATAAGATGTGGATTGGAAATGCCAACATTGCCGACGTGGCGGTGATCTGGGCGAAGCTCGACGATGATATCCGCGGCTTCCTCGTCAACACGCCACGGGACGGGTTTCATGCGGAGCTGATGGAGGGCAAGCTCTCCATGCGCGCCGCGCTGACCTGCCGGATCGAGATGCGGAACTGCGAGGGCGAGCTTCTTCCCGGCAGCGGCGGGCTGAAGTCGCCGCTCGCCTGCCTGAACCACGCCCGCTTCAGCATCGCCTGGGGGACCCTGGGGGCGGCCCTGGCATGTTATGAGGAAGCGCGCGACTACGCGCTGGTCCGCCAGCAATTCGATCGGCCGATCGCGGGCTTTCAATTGACCCAGGCCAAACTGGCGGACATGCTCACGGAGATTACCAAGGCGCAACTGCTGGCCTGGCGGCTGGCGGTATTGAAGGATGAGGGCCGTGCCACGCCGGCGCAGATTTCCATGGCCAAGCGCAACAACGTGGAAATAGCGCTTGCCTGCGCCCGCACGGCCCGCGAGATGCTGGGCGCGATGGGAATTCTCGACGACTACCAGTGCTTCCGCCACATGTGCAACCTGGAGAGCGTGAAAACCTACGAAGGCACCCAGGACATGCACGCGCTGATCCTGGGGCGTGAGATCACCGGGATTTCAGCGTTTGCGTGACAATGCTCAAGCGGGCCCGGGTGGACCGTTGAGCCGGGCAAGATTGATTCTGCTCCACTGTCGCTCGTGAGTTTAACGAGCGCGCCCGTGGTAGAATAGTCGAAGCACCAGGACTCATCCGCGGAGCACTCGTCGGATGCGATCTTGCCGTCCTGGTCGTAGGCCAGGCGGGTCGCCTCTCCCAGCGCGCGCTCGCTGCGTCTCCCGGGCTCCATTTGGCCGGAGTCAGATTGCCCCGACCCTGATGCGAGCCGAGTGCGCAGCCCTGTTGGGGAACCGGCGACTCCGTCGAGCTGAACAGAAAATATTTACCTGAAGCCTCCTGTCGCCGTGCGCGATCACTCCGGGACGTCATTGAGCAGAACGCAATGAGCTGCCCGCGGTCGCCTCGGCCCGTCGCTCGCTCCAGCCTGGCACGGGTCCCTCCGCCCTCGTCAAGCCGTTGCCGTTTGGGAGTCTCCGGATGGGCGGGGGGCTTGACGAGGGCCCCCCCCGTGCCTGGCACTCCGCGTGCGACGGGCTGACGGCGACCGCGCGCCCCCAATTCACGCGGCCCCCGACCGATGCCGATCGATATGTACGTCATCGGGCCAAAAGAAGACCAAATTGATCGGCATCGCGGCGCGAGCGGACGGCCGCGGGCCAGCGGCGCCCGCGGGCGATGCTGGCACGCATTCACTGGGCGCATTCCCGAAAGGGCACACCAAACCTGAGGGACGTTCAATTCAGGAGAATCGTGTCCGGCGACCTGACGTGCATGAAAACGGGGATGCTCCGGTCAAGCCTGTGCCACGATTTCATGGGCTGAACCCGGAG
>VGFD01000714.1 GCA_016868975.1 Armatimonadota bacterium
TTGCAAGATGTCCTCACCTGCATCCGCTACGGGGTCACGCTGAGCAGCACGGGGCGTCTCACGAAGCCCAACGACGAGCACGCCCTGCGCGCGGTGGCGCCCTTTCGCAGGCTGTTCGAGGACGACCCGGTGGCGGTGGCGCGCACCCGAGAATTGGCCGCGCGCTGCACGTTCTCCATGGACGCGCTGCGCTACCGCTACCCTTCCGAGCGGCTGCCCGACGGGATGACCTCGTCGCAATGGCTGCGCCACCTGTCCTACGACGGCGCGCGGAAACGCTACGACGGCACGGTCCCGGACGACGTGGCGCTGCAGCTTGAAAAGGAGCTGGCGGTCATCGACGACCTGGATTATTGCGGCTATTTTCTGACCATGCACGAGATTGTCTCGTTCTGCCGGGCGAAAGAGATCTTGTGCCAGGGCCGCGGCTCGGCGGCCAATTCCGCGGTGTGTTATTGCCTGGGAATCACCGCCATCGACCCGGTCCGCATGGGATTGTTGTTCGAGCGCTTCATCTCTCGGGAGCGCGCCGAGCCGCCGGACATCGACCTGGACATTTCCCACCAGCGGCGCGAGGAAGTCATTCAGCACGTGTACGAAAAATACGGGCGCGATCGGGCGGCCATGGTGGCCAACGTCATCCGCTACCGCCAGCGCTCGGCGGTGCGCGACGTGGGGAAGGCACTGGGCATGCCGCTCACCGCGCTCGACCGCCTCTCCAAGGTGCTGGGCCACGACAGCGCCATCCGCCCGACCGCGTTTCAGCACGCGGGGCTCGACGTGGAGGCGCCGGCCACCCGCCACTTGATGCGCCTCGCGCGGGAGATTCTGGAGTTTCCGAGGCACCTGTCGATTCATCCCGGCGGATTTCTTTTAGGCCACGAGCCGGTGCACGACATCGTCCCCATCGAGAACGCCTCCATGCCGGGCCGCACCATCATTCAATGGGACAAGGAAGACATCGAGTCGCTGGGCCTGTTCAAGGTGGACCTGCTGGGCCTGGGCGCCCTCACTCAACTGGACCTCTGCTTTCGGCTGCTGGAAAAACATCGCGGCGTGGCGTTGTCGATGGCCACCATTCCGCCGGACGACGAACCCACCTACGAGATGATCCGCGCGGCGCGGACGGTGGGCGTCTTCCAGATCGAGAGCCGCGCGCAGATGGCCATGCTCCCGAGACTGCTGCCGCGCAATTATTACGATCTGGTGGTGGAGATCAGTCTGGTGCGGCCCGGTCCCATCACTGGCGGCATGGTACATCCCTACTTGCGGCGGCGCAGCGGTGAGGAGCCGGTGGATTATCCCCATCCGTGTCTTATTCCGGTCTTGCAGAAAACGCTGGGCGTGCCGCTCTTTCAGGAGCAGGTGATGGCGCTGGCCATGGCCGCCGCCGACTATACGCCCGGCGAGGCGGATCAATTGCGCCGCGACATGGGCGCGTGGCGCAAGTCGGGCGCCATGGCAAAGCACCGCGAGCGGCTAATTTCCCGCATGTTGGCGCGCGGCATCGACGAGGCGTATGGCGAGCGGATTTTCCAGCAATTGCAGGGCTTCGGCGAATATGGCTTTCCAGAGAGCCACGCGGCCAGTTTCGCGCTCATCAGCTACGCGGCGTCGTACTTGAAGTGCCACCATCCGGCCGAGTTCGTGTGCGCGCTGCTCAACAGCCAGCCCATGGGATTTTACACGCCGGCCACGCTCATCGACGAGGCGCGCCGGGCGGGCGTGCAGTTTCGGCCGATCGACGTGCAGGTCAGCGCATGGGACTGCGCGATGGAGGGAGCAGCCGTGCGCATGGGTCTGCGCTACGTGAAGGGCCTGGGCGAGGTGGACGGCAAGCGCATGGTGGCGACCCGCCCGTTTTCCTCGCTGGAGGATTTCACGCGGCGCGGAGGGCTCAACGAAAAGGAGTTGACCGGCCTGGCCCAGGCCGGCGCGCTGGAATCCTTTGGCGGCGCGCGACGCGGCGCGCTGTGGGACGTGCTCGGCCTGCCCCGCGACGACCAGCCGAGGCTGGAGCTGGGCACGCTGGAAGATGCTCCGGAATTTGCCGGCCTTGACGCGCTGGAAACCATCCAGTGGGATTACTGCGCGTCGTCGCACAGCACCCGCGGACATCCCCTGGCGCCGCTGCGCGAATTCTTCCGCAAGCAAAAACTGCCCGACGCCCGCGAGGTCGCGCGTATGCGGCACGGCGCGCGGGCCCGCTACGTCGGGCTGGTTATTTGCCGGCAGCGGCCCGGCACCGCGCGCGGCGTCACCTTCATGACCATGGAGGACGAAACCGGCTTCGTGAACCTCGTCATCTGGCCGGCCGTCTGGGAAAAATATTCCCTGGTGGCGCGCACCGCGTCGCTGCTGGGCGTGAGCGGACGAGTTCAGTCCCACCAGAGCGTGGTGCACCTGGTGGCGGACACGCTATGGGTTCCCAGCGTGCCGGTCCGCCCGGTGGATGTGAGCAGCCGGGATTTTCATTAACAAGACTGACCGAACCTTGCATCACCCGTGTGACGCGGCAACCATCGGCAGCAGGTCCACTACGTGCGCCACGGGCCTTAACCGATTCTTGATAAAACGCGCACCAGCCCTAACACGGGCCCGCTACAATGTCCACAGCAT
>VGFD01000715.1 GCA_016868975.1 Armatimonadota bacterium
CTCCCCGAACGGCAGCCGCGCGTGGCCCGGCTCCATCCGAATCGCCACCGCGGGCACGATCGGCGCGCCGTAGTGGCGAGCAAAGCGCGCGGCCAGCGACGGGCACTGCGCCGGAATCCCCAGAAAATCCGCGGTAACCGCGCTGGTGACGGTGTTCACGTCGGTCATCAGCATCAGCACCTTGCCCTCGCGCAGCGCCCGCCCGGCGTCCATCAAGCGCGCGCGCGGAATCCACTCCACCTCGCAGGCTTCCCGCGCCCGCTGGAATTCGCGCTCGGCGAGCGGGTTCTGGGCCTCCCGGTAGACCACCGCGACCGGCAATCCGGTGGTCCCGGCCAGCGCCACGGTCGACTCCCACGATCCCAGGTGCACGGTGCAACACACCACGCCGCGCCCCTCGCGCCACGCCGAGAGCAGCGTCTCCACCTCAGGCGGGACGTGCATCATCACCTCCGAGGCGCGGGCGCCCTCCAGGTAGCTCATGAAATGGTGCTCGAAGGCCAGCCCGGCGAGCCGCTCGCGGGACGCGACGTCCAGGTGCGGGCCGAACACCAGCGCGAGGTTGCGCAGGCACCATCCCCGCTCGTGCGCCAATACGCGCCTCCCCACGCGGGCCAGCACGAGCGCGCGCTGCAAGTCGAGGCGGCGCGCCATCCCCAGCGCGGCGCGCAGCAAGAGCCACTCCAGCCAGTGGCGGAGGCGGGTCACGGGGCCATCACGCGGATCCGCGCCTCCGCCGTCACTTCCTTCATGGCCGCATGTTCTCGCAGTCGAAAAGGTACACCGTGCGGGTCCGCTGGGCGTCGAGGCGCGCCGCGTGCGGACCCAGGGGGCGGCTGCGGGCGGCGCGCGCCAGCAGGGAGGAGGGATCTTTCTGGGCGGTCACCAGCAGCACGCGACCCCCGTCGGCCGCGGTGAGCGGCGTGGCGAGGTCGTAGTGGTTCACGGGATGGGCCAGCCAGGGCCACATCTTCACCGGCGCCGGGCGGGGCCGCGCATAGAACAGCAGCGCGCCCATCAGCTCGCGCTCGTCGGTCACGATGCACGAATAGGGCGCGGCGGTCGCGGCGCGCGCGACCCGGGCGCCGATGTGATCCCAGCCGCGCACCCGCTGCGCCTCGTCACCTCCGAGGTTGAGCGATTCCAGCGCCAGGACGCCCACCCGCGCGGCGGTGACCAGGGCCACCGCGGCGACGGCCGACCGCGTGGTCAGCCGCGCGCCGCCCAGTCGCTGTCCTTCGCCTGCCAGCCGGCGAACGCGATTTTCTGCCGGCTGTATTCGCCGTTGCGATACTCCAGCGAGCTGGCATGCGTGTTTCCCTGCACCGTCCGCAGCGTCACCTTGCCGCGCCCCTTCAGCTCGTCGCTGGTGCGGTGCACGACGTTGATGGGATCGTGCGGCAGGTTGGGCGCCACGAACAGGCCGCTGGCTTCGTCGAACATGGGAAGCGCCTGGTGGCACATCCAGTTGCAGGTGGCCGGCAAGAGCTGCACGTATTCCGGAAAGAATTTGTCGAGGTTGTCGTACAAGGCGTAACTGAACGACATCTCCTCGACCATGAAATAATGGGTGCGCTGGAGCGCATTTTTGAGGTTCTCTATCCACAGCGGGCGCAGCGGAGAGTCGCGGTGCATCGCCCACACGCCGGTGTTGATGATGGCGTTGCTCTGGTATTTGCTCGCCACCTCCGCGCCGAACGCCGTCTCGTAGGACTTGTAGGCCAGCTCGCGCAGCGCGCTGCTTCGGTTGAGGCAGCCGGCATAGCAGGGATGCACTTCCGGCACCACGGCGAAGCCCTTGTTCGAGGCGCCGCGACGGAAGAGGTCGAGGGTTTCGGGCCGCTGCACCCAGGTGTCGGCGTCCATCCACATCACGATCTCGTACTCCGGAAAATACCGCGGAATATGGGGTCGCGCCACCAGGTTCTTGAAGTGCTCCGGCAATTCGTCGCGGCCCGGGAAATCGCACTCCCACTCCACCTTGCGGACGTGCTGCACGACGTCCGCCAGCCAGCGCAATTGCTCGTCGTTCAACCCCAGGTCGAATACGCAGATTGGAATATCAGCGGTTTCTGGCCGCTCCTTCAGCGAGAGAATCAACCCCTGGGCGAAGTAAAAGTACTCGGCGCTGGTGGCGGTCACGACGGCGAAGTTGGACATGCGGACCGGTTTTAACCGCCCGGAGGCCGCTCTCCTTCATCCACCGAACAGTTCTCGCGCGTCCATGCCCGGACGAAGGCGCTGCGGCGGGACCCACGACAGCAAGGCGCGCAGTCGCGTCACGTCCGCCACCAGCCGATTCTCGTCGCCGGGCGAGCGCGGCGCCGCACCGAAGCGGAGCAGCGCGCGATCCGCGCCCAGGGCGTCCGCGGTCCAGGCGGCCGCGTCGCGGATGCGGACTCCGCTGCCGGTCCCCAGGTTGACCAGCACCCGCGGCGCGTCAATCTCCGCCAACCGCAGCAAGCCCTCGCACACGTCGTCCACGTGGATGAAGTCGCGCACCTGGCGGCCGTCACTCAACGGCACCGGCACGCCCTCGGAGAGCGCTCGAACCAGATGAGGAAACAGCCGGCCGTCCGCCTCGCCGGGCCCGTACACGCCGAAGAGGCGCG
>VGFD01000716.1 GCA_016868975.1 Armatimonadota bacterium
CGCACGAGCAGGCACCGAGCCAAACATCGCCAGCGGCAGGCGCAGATCTTCCACCATGGGAAGGGCGAAGGGCAAGGTGAGGACGGTCAGGGTGGCCAGCGCCACGAAAGCCACCCACCGCTCCGCGAGCACGGTCGCCAGTGACATTCCCAGCGTGGCGCGGCGCCAGCGATTCTCCGGGCGGGCTTCCTCCTGCCTCGCGAAAGCCCAGGCCCGCCACACGTCGCCGCCCAGGCCGCTGGGGATCAGGCTGTTGAAAAAGAACCCCACGAGATTGAGGCTGCACGCGTTGACCACACCGGTGGAACAACCCACCGCGCGCAGCATCAAAATCCAGACGCCGGCCGAGATAAAGCAAGCGGCAAGAAAGAGCGCGCAGGCGACTCCGACGAGGAGGGGATCAGCATTTCGCAGCGTCTCCCACACCGCCTGAGGATTGACCAGCGTAAAGATCAAGCCGAGCACCAGCAGCGTTGCGAACGCGCGGAGCAGGTTGCGCACGATTTCCGCGCGGCTCATCGATCCGCGATGCGCTCCAGCAGACCCTGCGACGCATCGATTACGATGGCCTCGGCCGTGCGCCGCGGATCCGCTTTTGGCGGGCGGCGCGGAACGGTGCGCTGCAAATACGCGCGCTGGGCCGGGGATAAGGCGTCCACTACTGCCTTCTGCACCTGCGGAATGGTCTCATAACCCTGCGCGTAATCGCGCAAGATCGGCAGCAGCGCGGCCGCCTGCTCGGAAGTCAGCTGCAGATCATTGCTGCTCTCCAGCGCCGCGACCCCGGCCAGGTATTCGCGCATGTGCAGCACGCCCGACCGCTGCGGAGTTGCCGACGGCCGCTCGGATGCCACCGCCAACGGGCTGGGGGGAGCAGGCGACGTCTCCTGGCTGGGAGACGGCTTCGGCGGTGCCTTCGCCGCCCTGGGGGGAACCGCGACGCTGCGCGGCGCCGCGCCGAACAGCACCAGATACGATTGCAGCAGGACGACCATCAACAGCAATCCCACTATCAGGCTGTCGCGAAGGCTCATGGAGCAGCTTCTTTCGCGCCCGCGGTCAGACCGACCTGCGGTGGCGCGTCCGGAATTCGGTACAGATAAATATTGGCGTCGCCCACCGTGGGCGCTCCAAGGAAATGGCGCAGCAGGCCGTGCACGCGCTCCCGCGCGCCGGGCCGCATTAGATTGTCGTGCACGATCACGTAGCGAAACCGGAATTCCCGCATGGCGGCAAGGCCCGCGACGATTGACTTGCGGTCCTCGCGGCCCACCGTGCCTTCGTGCTCGAGCACGAAGAGATGGCGCAGGAACGGATTTTGATCCACGTAGATAGGAATCTCACCCTCCACCCGATTCGGGATGGGCTTCTGATGAATGGTCTGGTAGAAGAAATACTCGCCGGGCAGCAATTCGCCATGATAGCGTCGAAGCGGCAGGTCAACCACGCCGCACTTGCCGGGCTCCGCGGCGAGACGCTGATAGGTGGCCGGCGCCTCAACCGACGAGAGCGGCAAGGGAAACGGAGCCGGCGAAACCAGCATGATTTCGAACATGATTCCCAGGGAGACCGACACCGCGGTCAAGGTCTTCACCTGCGGGGTGGCAAAGCGAAGCAAGCGGGCCAGAGCGTAGGCCGCGAGCATGGCCAGCGCGAGCGTCCCGACAGCGTTGAAACGGTACGGGATGGAGATCTGCGAGAAGAACGGGAAATATTCGTAGAGCCACATGTACGGCGGAAAGCGGAAGTTTAAATAAATATTCTGGGTCACGTACAAGAAGGGTCCCAGGCTCAAGATCACCGCGGCCACGGCCGCCGCCACCCACCAGCGAGCCATGCGGCGGCGGACCCGCAGGGCGGCGTAAAGCGCAAGCAGGAGGACGATCCAGCCGGCGTAGGAAACGCGCGTGAGCCGATCGACAGTGTAAGTGGAGCGGGCGGCCGCCTTGCCGGGGACCACGTAATCCACCAGGCGCGAAATATTCTGGAAGGCGTCCGAGAGATGGTAGTCCACGTTGCTGCGATCGCGCACCCGAAAAACAATCGACACTTCATTATTGAGCGTGCGCTTGAAGGAGTAGGCGACCGGCATGACCAGCACGCCGGTCACCAGGGCCATCAACAGCAGCCTCTTGAACGCGGTGCGATAGAAGATGACGAACGGGGCGTCCTGGGCGGGCTCGGAGATTCTCCGCGAGAGCAGCGACACGGTTTCCACGGCGGCGCCCCGGAGATCCCACAGGAGCAGCAGACTGGCCGTGAGCCCCAGCCAGAGCGCCAGGTTGTTTGCCGGCGAGAGAGGCGGGGCAAACAGGTAGACTCCCGCCAACGCGATGAAGGCGATTCGGCCGATGAGTCCGAGTCGACCGCGCCATGCCAGGGCACGGGAAAATCCGCGTCGGCCGATGTCCGCGAGGCCGCGCAGCAATACGAAATCTCCTCGCGCCCGGTACAGCAGCCACACGGCAACGAGCGCCTGAATGGCAAGCCCGGCCTGCTCCTGCACGCTTTCGAGCGCGGCAGGAGCAGGCCGGACGCTCAACGCGGCAATGACGGTATCGACGGTGACCGCCAGCGCAATCGCCAGTTTCGTCCAGCGCAGCGCCAGCGTG
>VGFD01000717.1 GCA_016868975.1 Armatimonadota bacterium
CCGCATGCTGGGCGTGAATTTCCCGGTGCGCTACCGCATTGTCGGGGACGTCCGCACGGCGCTGCGCGCGCTCTCGAACGTGCAGGCACTTGGGGAATCGACCTCGGCACGCCGCGCCTGGGCCGATGAATATCTCCAGCGGCCACGATTTCTCAACGCCGAGCACATGGTTTCGGATGCTGTCCCAATTGATCCGGCGCGGATTGTTGCCGAGCTGCGCAAGGCGCTCCCGCGGGATGCGGCGCTGCTGATCGATTCCGGGGCGCATCGCGCGTTCGCCGGCCATTATTTTCCGGTGTACCAGGCCAATCGATTGTTCTCGGCCACCGGGCTGGGTCCGATGGGCTGGGCCATCGCGGCCAGCATCGGAGTTTCGGTGGCCTTGCCAGGAACCCGCGTCGCGGTGATTACCGGAGACGGCTGCATGCTGCAAAACGGCCTGGAAATTCAGACCGCGGCGCGCCACGGGCTGGACGTGATGTACGTGGTCCTCAACAACTCGGCGCTGGGCAACGTGTGGCTGCGCGCGCGCACGCTGGGCGATGGCCCGCGCAAATTGACGGAATTGCCCACCCATGACTGGGCTGCAATTGCGCGGTCGCTTGGGCTGCGTGGCGTGCGCGTGGAGCAGCCGTCCGAGCTGGCGACGGCGTTCGGCGAGTTCGCCGAGCGTGGCGGTCCAACGCTGGTGGACGTGCGCTGTGATCGCGCGGCGACGACTCCCATCGCGCCCTGGGCGCAGGCGCTCAGCCATCCGGATATCTTTGCGGAGTAATTCAAATGGCAACCGTCACCGGTCACCTTTCTCCAGAGCTGGCGGCGCAGGTGGCCGCGATGCGCGCGGAGCGCGGCCTGCCCACGCTTGGATTTTATGAAGCGCTCACGCCCTACCCGGCGCTGTTCGAATGTCTCGAAGCGCTGGGCACGTTCGTGCGCTTCCATTCGGTGCTGCCGGTGCGGATTCGCGAGATTGCAGTGCTTATCGCCGCGGTCGAGCAGCGCAGCGCGTTCGAATGGCAGACGCACGAGAAGACGTCCACCGAGGCCGGGGTGACTCCGGCGCTTAAATCGGCGATCGTGCAGGGCACGGCGTTCGCCCCGGAGGACGCGGCACTGGAGGACGTTCGCGCCACGGTCCGCTGCGTGGTCCGCCAGGAATCGGTCCCCCAGGCCGTGTTCGATCGCCTGCACGCGTGCTACGGGCTGCAGGGCGCGGTCGAGCTGGTGACGCTTGCCGCCATGTATCGAATGTACGCGGCGCTCGGCGCGGCGTTCGACTCCACGATGCCGGGCGCGGGTCCGCCGCCATGGGAGCATGGCTGATCGCAGGCGCGTCCTGCCCGAACGAGACTGACCGCCCGGGCAAGCGTGGCCGGGGCGGCGCTCCGTGCCCAATCCCCCCACGGAAACAAGCAACCCCACATAACTGCGGGGTTGTTTGTCTGGCAGCCTGTTTCACTTCGCAGGCGGAAGCAGGCGCCGGCGTCGAATTTTGAGCGTGGAGGACCCAGGAATGAGCGACAGAGCGGATCTCCATCGCCTGGTGGATGAGTTGCCCGAGGACAGCACTGCGGCGGCAGCCCGAATCCTGGAGTGTCTGCGGGACGAAAAGCGCGACGAGCTATCGCAGGCGCTACGAGAGTCCCCCGACGATTCCTTCCTGCGTGCCCTCGCAGCGGCGCCGGAGGACGACGAACCGGAGACGCCCGAAGAGGCCGCGGCGGTGCAAGAAGCTATCGAGGAACTGGACCGTGGCGAAGGCATTCCATGGGAAGAGGCCAAGAAGCATCTCTTCCCAGAGGGGCTGTAGTGCCGTGGCGCGTGTCGCTGGCGCCGAGAGCGGAGAAGGACCTGGTCGACGTCCCGATGGCGGACCGCAAGGCCATCGGCCGTGCGCTGGAGCGCCTGGCCGCTGACCCCTACTCCTGCGACATCAAGAAGCTCAAGGCGGGAGAGGATGTGTGGCGCCTCCGCGTCGGCTCCTGGCGGGTTCGGTTTCGCTTCCAGAAGGCCAACGCCACAATCGAAGTCCTTCGCGTCCTGCCGCGTTCGAAAGGTTACGGCGACCTGTAGGGCGCCGGGCGGGTGGTGGGACCGCCAATCCCGCGGTCAGGGACAAGAAAACCCGCGCCGTGACGCGGGTTTCTTCTGGTGGGCAGAGAAGGATTCGAACCTCCGCAGCGCGTCGCGCGGCAGATTTACAGTCTGCTGCCATTAACCACTCGGCCATCTGCCCGTTGAGGTCCCCATTATAGGGCTGTGCTCCGGCCACTGTCAAGAGTGACTCGCACAAGCCTGTCCCAACCGCGCACCACAAGGTGCCACACCCGACACCGCGCGGGGGCATCGCCTGAAATCGCACACAGTCACGGAGAGTGCAGCGTCGGCCCTGAAGGCGCACGGCCCACTGCCGATCATGTTGACCTTCATCGGACGCAATGACGGTCAAAATGATCGGCAGCGCGCGGGGAGCGTGCCGCGTTGGGCAGTGGCCGGGGCGGCGGTGGCCGAGGGGAAGGGGCCGAGGCGGCAGAGGCGGTGGGTGCCCTGGCGGGCAGGGTGGCTGAGGCCCGGATTGGGCTGGAGAACCGGATTGACAAGTGGTGGGGGG
>VGFD01000718.1 GCA_016868975.1 Armatimonadota bacterium
GCCGCGTCTACATCCGCCTGCTTGTGGAGCAGCTCGTGGGCCTCCTCGAACACTCTCTCGCAGGCCACGACACCCTGGTACTGCTCCCAGGCGATGGACGCGCGCCAGCCGAGCACGACGAACAGGACGGCGAGCATGATACCCCCGACGACGGTCCGACGTCTAATCATGATAATACGCTATCACTATCATTGGGTTTCGTCAAGACTTGCTGTTTTGATAGTGAGCAATCATAATCGTATAGCCATGGATGCTTTTTCTCGGACGACGCTTTCCATATTCACCCTTCTCCTGCTTGTCGGCGCGTGGGAGTCCGCACGCTGGCGCAGCGACGAGCAGGACGCCCGCGCCCTTGCCGCCGGGCTGGAGCGGTTGCGCTGCCTGCAGGGCGCGGCGGACGTGCCGTGCCTGTTTCGCCCTCCGGGCCCTCTGGCGGATATTGACGTCGGCCGCGAGCGGAACGCGCCCAGC
Source organism: Armatimonadota bacterium (assembly GCA_016868975.1). Taxonomy (GTDB): domain Bacteria; phylum Vulcanimicrobiota; class Xenobia; order RGZZ01; family RGZZ01; genus VGFD01. The sequence continues at coordinate 472 of VGFD01000718.1, forward strand.
GTGTTCACCAGTCGGATCGAGGAGCCGTTGCCGGCCCGCGATCCAGACCGCGTGGTCGAGTCGTCTCCGGCGGTGGCCCTGCTGATCGCCGCACCGCTGGTATTGCTGCTCACCGCGGTGCGTGGGTTTGCTTCGCGAGGGACTCGCGGCGCGCTGAGCGCCGCGGCCCTGGTGGCGTGCAGCGCGCTCGCCGCAGTCGCGCTCGGTCTGCTTGCGCCATCGCTGCTGGATCCGGTGCTTCCGGATCGCGTCGCCCGCCTGACCTGGTGGATGGCGTTCGAGGCGTACTGGTTGGCCTCCGTGGCCTTCGTGGCGGTAGCCGGGTTGCGCGCGTGGGGCGCCGGCTGGGGATTCGCGGCCGGCCTGGCGTGGTGGTCGGTGAACGTGCTCGTGGCGCCGGTCTGGCTTCCGGGCGGCGCGATGCTGCGTGTCAACGGAGCGATGGCCAGCGTCGACGAGGCCCACCTCGCGCACTTCGCCCAGGCAGTGGACGCCTACCGGGCCCGTTGCGCAGGTGCCGAGCCGGGCGCGCGCCTGCCCCGCTTCCGCTATCGTGAACTTCGCTGCCACGAAGCTCTGAGCGGCGCGGCGGACGCCGCGGCATGGGTTACGGCGTGGGGTGCGGCCAGCTTCATGGGGCTGGCGGTTCTTCGTTGGAGGATTCCGCGCTGACACTGAAAGGAGCCGCGCCCTCGAAGGCCTAACCCCCCGCTCTGGAGGTGGACAACATGGATCGACGCACTTTCTTCACGGCGGCCGGAGCCACGGTCGCGGCACTCTCCACGGGCGCGGCGGTGGCGCATCCCGGCCACGATCACCCGGCGCCGAGCCCGCTCCTGGCAACCATCGTCAACACGGCGAACCATTGCGCGCATACCGGCGAGGCGTGCATCGCGCACTGCATGGCGTTGCTGGCCTCGGGCGACACCTCCATGGCCGACTGCAACCGGAGCGTCCACAACATGACCGCGGTGTGCCGCGCCATGGCGGCGGTAGCCTCCTATGCCACGGCGCCGGTCGCGGAGATCAAGGCACTGGCCGCGGCCTGCGCGCAGTTTTGCCGCAACTGCGCGGCGGCCTGTGAGAAGCACTCCGGCCACCACGAGGTCTGCAAGCAGTGCATGGAGTCGTGCCTCGCCTGCGCCAAGGCCTGCGAGGCGTTCGCCAGGGGGGCGTAGACGGCGCGGGGCCCACGCCTGAGCGCGCTAAAGGCAGGAATAAATCAGCCCCAGCAGCCCGCAGCCGAGCACCACACCGACGACGTCCCATTTCCAGCGGTGCAGGCCGACCAGCGCCACCATACTCACCACCAGCACGAAACCGTCAAGACGGCCGGCCGGGAAAAGCGCGTGCACGCCAAACCACACGGCGAGGTTGAGGATGACGCCGACCACGGCGGCCGTCACTCCGGACAACGCCGCGGTGAGCGTCGCATTTCCACGCATCTGCTCCACGTGCGGCGCGCCCAGAAAAATCCACAAGAAACATGGGACGAAGGTCACCCAGGTGATCATCAGCGCGCCCAGCGTGGCGGCGGTCAGCGGCGATAATCCCTGGGGATGGTTCCAAGCGCCCATGAACCCGACGAATTGCACGACCATGATCAATGGTCCCGGCGTGGTTTCGGCGAGCCCCAATCCGTCCATCATCTGCGACTGGCTCAGCCAGCCCTGGTTTTCCACCGCCTGCTGCGCGATGTAGGGGAGCACCGCGTAGGCGCCGCCGAACGTGATCATCGCCGCCTTGCTGAAAAATATCCCCTCGCGCACGATGGTGTGCTGCCAGCCCAGCAGGACCCCCGCCGCAACCAGCGGCCCCCACCAGAGCGCGAGGTGCAGCGCGATCACGCGCGCCGCGCGGCTCAGCGATGGCTTTGCTCCGCGGCCGTGGTCGGCGGGTGCGGTTGGCCCGTGGGACGGCAAGGTCATTTTGTCCGGCCAGACGCGGCGCGCCGCCCAGCCGCCCAGCGCGGCCGCGGCGATGATCAACGGGAAAGGCGCGTGGAAAAAATACAATCCAACAAATGCGAGGCCGGCAAACGACCAGAGAACCGCGTTGCGCAGCGTCTTTGCGCCCAGCCGCAACGCCGCGGCCGCCACGATGGCCATCACCGCGGGCTTGAGGCCGTAGAACACGGCG
>VGFD01000719.1 GCA_016868975.1 Armatimonadota bacterium
GTGGCCGTGATGCCAGTTATCGACTGTGGCGACCGTTTCTTGCTCGACATCGAGGTTTCCAAGAGTCAGGAAGCGCCGAGCGTCCTGCTGCCCCTTGAGCGGGATAGGGGCGGCCCTAGCGGCGATCGCCCCCGGCGCGCTCCTTCAGACGTTGTTCGCCCTGCTACTCCTCGTCCTCGCACCGCTCCTGGCAACAGGCCCATCGCTCAGGAAGGCATCCTCACAACGGAGCACCCCGCTCGCGCTCGTGCTCGCCGGCATCACCATCGGGACACTCTCCGCCTCCGTCGGCCTAGGAGGTGCGCTGCTCACGATACCTGTCCTGGTGCTCCTGATGGGTTTCCCGGAGCGCCGCGCGCTCGCTGCTTCCACGAGCATGATGACCCTCACTGCCGCCAGCGCGACCCTGGGCTTCATCTGGCACGGCTGGGGGGTCACGGGCCTCCCTGCGGCCTCTCTCGGCTATGTGAGCCTCGTCATCGGCGGTGCTATCGCTATCGCTGTGACCGCGCTCCCCGCTGCCATGCTCGGTGCTCGGTTCGCTCATCGTGCCAACCGATGGGTCGGGTGGAACTCCCGTGAACCTGCGGCCACGCCGGTATCCGTGGACGGATTGTCACATCCCGGTGGAATCTTACAGGATCGACATGCCACCTTCCCATCATGCTTGTGTCCGCACTGGGTCGGGCGGAACGGCGGGCTGATCCGGGTCCGCAACGGACAGGAGGCTCGCCACCATGGATGCGGCGCACCCGGCTTCGCGCTCGATCTTCTCGACATCCGCCACGATTCGAGCATGGGAAGGATTGCCAATGAGGTCCGCCTGTATCATCGGCGCTTTTAGTGCGAAAAAGGCATATTCTAAAGTTAGTTTCCGGTTGGGCTCAGGTTTCGCTTCACAAGCTCCTGGTTCACGTAGCGCGATCCTGGAATGCCCTTATTTGCCAAGATGCCGATTCCACTGAAACTCGGGGAGCGGCCTATTGCGGAAAGCATCGGACTCGCGCTGACGTCGGAGATTCGCTTCACGCGCGGCGGCGGCGTCGCGAGACGCCTCGGCCTGTCGCAGCGCTTGCCTTTGCAACTCGATCTGCTGCTGCTGATAACGTTCCTGCGCTGCCTGGCGTTCCTGCGCCGCTCTGGCCTGTGCGTCTCGGGACATTCTCGCCGCCGCTTCATAACGGTTTGCTTCAGCTACACGTGCCAACTGCATTTGGATCCGCTCGCGCTCGGCCTCGCTTGCTGCCGTCTGAGTCGCGGCGACCTGCTCCTGAAGAGCCCTTAGTTCAGCCTGCGCGGCCAGCCTTTCTCGCTGCGCCTCGACGAGAAGGCGATTCTTCTCTGCCTCGACCACCCGCAGGCGAGCAAGTTCCTCGCGGGCCTTGCGCGCCTCTTCACCTGACCTCGCGATGCGGGCATTAATTGCCGCGTCCTCCTTTGCTCGCTCTGCCCGCGCTTGGCGTCGCTGTGTCTCCTCACGCTCCGTCCTGGCACTCTCCTCAGCCCAGGACGCTTTTTGAGCGGCCCGCGCCTCGCGCAGCCTTTCGCCTTCGGCTTGGGCGCGGCCAACGCCGCGAGATTTCAGTACCAGGATACCCGCCCAGCCGACGAATAGAATAAATACGGCAGTCATTCCGATCGCAAGGAGCGCCCCCAGTCGCACCACAGGCCTGGGTCTCGCCGAGGGGTTGGGCCTGGGTACCGTGGCCGGGAGTGCTGACGGGTGACAGTCAATGCATGCGGACGCCGGTGTCCGAAGAAGGCCACCACAGTCAAGGCACCGCCCGGCTACAGTCACCGCGTCGGACGCCGGAACTTCCTGGCAGGCCACCTCAAGCGCCACACGCGCCTCACGGGCGCTCTGGGGCCGTTCTTCGCGGCGCGGGGAGAGCATCCAGGTGATGGCGTCCTCTAGCGCTGGCGTCACGCCTGGATTGAATCTTGACGGCGGCTCCAGCACTTCCTCGCCGGCGAGAAGGGACACCGAATCCGGCGGGACGACGCCGGTCAATAGCGCGTAACCGGTGGCCCCGAGGGAATAGACATCGGAGCGCGAGTCGGTGGAGCCACGATATTGTTCCGGGGGCGAGAAGCCCGGGGTTCCAAGCCCTTGCATGAGGGTGGCCGTCCGCGTCGCGGGCGTCGCCAACCTCGCGATGCCGAAGTCTATCAGTTTCATATTCTGGTGCTTGTCCAACATGACGTTGGAGGGCTTGAGATCGCGAAACAGCACGGGCACTTCGCGCCCGTGCAGGTACTCAAGAACTCTCGCGATTTCGACGAGCCAACGCGTCACAATTGCCGGCGAGTTGCCATGGATTCGGACGGCCTCATCGAGGGTCATCCCCTCCACATACTCCATAACCAGATATGGGTTCTGACCCTCGACGAAAAAGTCGTGCACAGTGACGAGATTTGGGTGATGAAGCGAGGACAGCAACTCGGCCTCGCGGCGGAGTTGTTCCAGGCGCACTTCGGCCGGAGTAGCGGTGCTGACGGAAATCCGCTTGATCGCGACCTGACGGTCGCCAAGAGCAAGATGGGAGGCCAGGAATACGGCCCCCATGCCGCCTTCTCCGAGGGCTCT
>VGFD01000720.1 GCA_016868975.1 Armatimonadota bacterium
GCCCACGACTTCGTGGAGAAGATGGCGGAGGGATATCAGACGACCATCGGCGACCGCGGCGTACGCCTCTCCAGCGGACAGCGGCAACGGCTCTCGCTGGCGCGCGCGCTGCTGGCCGATCCGCGCATCCTGATTCTCGACGAGCCGACGTCGATGCTCGACGCCGAGTCGGAGCAGCGCATCGAGGAGGCCATGAACGAGGTGCGAGTGGGCCGCACCACCCTGATCATCGCGCACCGCCTGACCACCGTGCACCGCGCCGACCGCATCCTGGTGGTGGAGAACGGGCAGATCGTGGAGGCCGGCACCCACGACCAGCTCATCGAGCGCCGCGGCCGCTACCAGGAGCTGTACGCCCTGCAATTCCGCGAGGTGGCCCAGGTGGTCGACCTGTGAGCGCGGATCGGCTGCGGCGGCAGATCGCTTACGCGCGACGCAATTCACTGTATTACCGGGAGCGCCTCCGAGACGCAAAAACCCCTCCCTTGCTGTCGCGCGCCGAGCTGGAGGAGCACTTCGAGCGCCTGCTGTGCGTCCCGCGCGAGCGGTGGGCGGACGTGTCGCGCACCTCGGGCTCCTCCGGGCGCCCGCTGCACATTCCCGTCACGCTGCGCGAGATGCGCCGCCTGCTGGGCTCGGTGGCGGCCGGGGTGGCGGGGATGGGCGTGCGGGCCGGCGACCGAGTGTGCATCCTGCTTCCCATGGACGACATGATGAATCCCACCGTGATGCTCGAGCAGGTCTTCCGCGATCGGCTCCGCTGCCTGGTGATCCGCGTGGGCGCGCGGCCCCCGGAGCAGCAGCTCGACCGCGTGCTGGCGCTGCGCCCCAACGTGGTGGTGGGCGCGCCCAGCCCGTTCCTGAAACTGGGGATGATTGCCCAACAGAACGGTGTGGATCCGCGCGCGCTGGGGATCGAGCGCGCGGTGCTGATGGGCCAGCCGCTCTACGGCGAGGGCTGGCGGCCCAACGTACTCAAGGAGCGGCTCGACGCGCTGTGGGGCGCCGAGCTGTTCTCGATTTACGGGTCCACCGAGCTGTACGCGGGTCTGAGCGAGTGCTCCGCGCACCGCGGCCACCACGTGCTCACCGATGACATGCTGGTGGAGATCGTCGATCCCGAGAGCGGGCAGGTTCTGGAGGAGGGCGTCGGCGAGGTGGTGGTGACCACGCTTTCGCGCGAGGCCCTTCCCTTGATTCGTTACCGCACCGGCGACTTGAGCTGGCTGGAAAGAGAGTCGTGTGCCTGCGGCCTGGACAGCCCGCGCGTCATGGCGGTGCTGGGACGGACCGACGAGATGCTCAAGATCAAGGGCGCGAAGATCTACCCCCAGCAGGTGGAGGATCTGGTGGCCGCCGTCGAGGGCGTCGAGGGACATGTCCTGGAAGTCTACGTCGACGCGCACGGCCAGGAGCTGCTCCGCCTGCGCGTGGCGGTCCGCGGCGACGGCGACGCGATCGTGGCGCAGATCCGCGAGCGCGTGCGCGCTTACACGCGGGTCACGCCGGAGGTGGAAGTGGCCCACATGGACGAGGTGCTGCGCCGCTGGATGGCGCACGGCGGGCGCAAGCCGCGCAAGTTTCACGATCTTCGGGGGGCGCGCGGATGACGGTGATGCGGCCGCGGACCGTTGCCATCGAGCGGGACGCGGCGGACACGCCGCTCGCGCGGCGCCTGCGCGCACTGCCCGACGTCGAGATCCACGAGGTCGAGCGCTGGCGGCCGCAGGGAATCGGGCTGGAAAACCTGCGCGCGGCCGAGGTGAAAAGCACGCTCGTGGTCAAGCGCTTTCACCCGATCCGCTTTGAATATATCGACGACCTGGGCGACTGCCTGTTCCATCTCGCGCGTGGCTGTCCGCTGCACTGCGCCTACTGCAGCCTGACCTACCGCGTGCCGGCGCGGCCCTACATCGAGGTGTTCGCCAACGTCGACGAGATTCTCGCCGCGCTCGATCGCCTGCGCGAGGAAATGGCCCGCCCGCTGCGCTTTATCATCGGAGATTATTCCGACGTGCTTGCCGTGGAGCCGTGGACCGGCAGCCTGCGCCAGGTGATCGCGCATTTCGCCGCGCACCATCAGGGACGCTCGCGCCTGGAATTTCTCACCAAGTCCGACGCGATTGCGCCGCTCCTCGAGGTGGATCCGGCCGGCACCACCTGGTGCGGATATTCCATTTCCGCACGCACCGTGGAAGCCGGGCTGGAGCGCGGCGTGGCGCCCGTCGAAACCCGCCTCGCGTGTCTGCGTAAGGCGGTCGACGCCGGCTATCATCCGCTGGTGAATATTGCGCCGGTGCTCCATTATCCAGGCTGGCGCGAGGAGCACGCCGCCCTGCTCGACGATCTCGCGACGGCCCTGCGCGCCTCGCCGCGATTCGACGAGCGGACGCTGCGCGTGGAGTGCGAGGCTCACTGGCAGAAGGCCATGGAGTTTCCGATTCTAGAGCGGATGTATCCGGGCGCCGATCTGGGGCTGCTGCGTCTGGGCAAGGAGGAACGGCCGGGCGTGGAGGGCACGGCGGTATTCGTGTATTCGGACGAAGCCTACGCCGAGATGAGCGGATTTTTCGCCGAGGAAATC
>VGFD01000721.1 GCA_016868975.1 Armatimonadota bacterium
GGGGTGGGCAGCCTGCGCGCCGCCAGCGCCCGTCTCGACCGCTACGCACTGCAAGACGTGGACGCCCTGGTGGCCGTTTCCAACGACACGCTCCTGTTGCCGCGGGCGGCCTTTACCTTCGGCGGGACCCGCACCGAAGCCAGCGGGATCGTGGCCATGCGCCCGGTGGTCGCCTACGACTTCGACTTCTGGTCGGGCAGCGCCAGCATCTCGGGCCTGATGGCCGGCGCCGGCCTGGGGGGATTCGCCCTCGATCCGGGTGCCGGTCCCCTTGTCGGCTGGGTGCGCAGCGACGGGCGGGTAATCTCAGTGGATGCGCGGCTGCGCGCCCCGGACGGCGACGTCCGCGTCATCGCGGGCGGCGCGGCACACGCCTGGGGCGGGATCGCGGTGCTCGACGACTTCGACGCCGTGCTGCTGCGCCGCGTCGGCCTGGGTGCGGTACACCCGATGGGAAGGCTGGACGCCACCGCGGTCTTTGCCGCTCGCGACGGCGGCGGCTACGACTTTGACCTGCTGGGCACCTCGTCGAGCCTGTCGGTGGGCGGGCTTCCCTTCCGCGCCTTCTCGGTGGGCGGCGCCTGGCACGGGGGCGTGGCCGACGTCGACAGCTTCATGATGAGCGGCCCGGCGGGCGACCTGGCGGCCTTCGGTCGCCTCCCCGTCTCCGGCGGCGCCTGGGATCTGCGGTGGCGCGCCGAGCACCTCGATCTGGCGCGCCTCGCGCGCTCCCTGCGGGTGGGGCGGCATCCGAACGCTGCCCGCAAGGCCCTGGCCCGCGCCAGTCTGTCCGACCTGGAGGGCTGGTTGGACGCGAGCGGGACCGTTAAAGGGGTTGGCGCCAATCCCCTGGTGCGCGGCGAGGCCCGCATCGACGAGGCGCTGCTGCACCGCGAGACACTGTGGGCGCGGGTGCCGTTTCGCGCGACCCGTGAGCTGGTGACGCTCGACGACAGCCGCTTTCGCCTGGGTCCGGATCTTGTGCGGATAGACGGCCAGGTGGGGCTGACCGGCTCGCTGCACCTCGCCGCGCGCACCGGGCGGCTGGAGCTGCGCCGCGCGCTGGCCTTCACCGGGTTCGCCGATCCACGCGCCCAGGGATGGCTGGACGCAAATCTCATGGTGGCGGGCAGCCTCGATAATCCCCTGGTCAGCGGAAACCTGGCGCTCCACCGCGCGGTCGTCCGTGGCCAGCCCATTGACGAGGCGCGGGTTCGGCTGGTGGCCGAGCACGGCCGCATCAACGTCGGGGAGCTGGTGGCGCGCATCGGCGCGGGGACCGTCCGCGGGCGCGGCACCGTGCGGCCGGGCGGCGCAATCGACATGGAGCTGCAGGCGCGCAACTTCCCCGCCGCAGCCATCAGCGCGTTGCCCGAGGGCGTGGGGGACGTGGACCTGCACGTGGGGGGGACCACGGCCAACCCCACCTTTGCCGGGAAGGTTGACCTGCGTGGCCTGAAGACCACCAGCGGTCAGGTGATCGGGCTGCGTGGCGAGGCCCGGTGGGTGTCGCCCGACCTGTTGTTCGACAACCTTGCCGTGGTCGGCCCGGACGGCGCCTGGACGGCCGCCGCGAGCGGCTCGCTGCGTCTTCCTTCGGGCGTCCTGCCGCGGACCTTTGATGAGCTGATCGGCCGCGATCCGGCCATCGCCGACCTCCGCCTGGATTTCTCGCGCGCGGAGGTGGCCGCCCTGCTCGGGCTGGCTTCCCCGTCCTACGCGGGGATGCTGGCCGGAACGCTGAACGGCTCCATGACCGTGAAGGGGCCGCTCAACCGTCCGCGCGTGGCCGGCGAGGTGAGCGGGTCCGGCATGCGCGTGCGCAAAGTGGACGTGGGGATTGCCACCGCCAGCTTCGAGTGGGACATGGCGGGGAATGGGCTGGACCTTCTCGACCTGCACCTGGAGGGCCCGGCCGGCCTCGTGGATCTGGTAGCCGGGCTGCGCGGCGGCGCCAACAACGTCGTGCGGCTCTACACCGAGGGCTTTGACCTTGCCGCGCTGGCCCCGTTCGTGCCCGGGAATTTTCCTTTCAGCGGCAAGATGGACAGCTCGCTGATGTTGTCCGGGCCGCTGGAAGCGCCCAAAATCGGGGGCGCGTTCAGCATCACCAACGGCGTGCTCGCCCAGATGGACTTCGACACCTTCACCGGCGGCGTGTCCGGCGACGACGGCACCTACCGCCTCAACGACTTCCTCCTCACCGTGCAGTCCCACCGGGCGCGCCTGTCGGGGATCATCCCGGTGCGCCTGGAGAAGGGCGTCTTCATGTTCCCGGCGCCCATGTCGGTGCGCGGCGGGTACGAGGAGGACAGCCTCAACGTGCTCTCGCTGTTCGTGCCCGGCATGCAGCCCTCGAAAGGACGCGTGGCGCTCACTTTCGAGGCCGGCGGGACCTACCCCGACATCACCTGGCACGGCGACGTCCGCGTGTCGAACGGAATCATCCGCAACGATCGGCTCGGCCAGCCGCTGGAGGATCTTCAGCTGCACGCCACGCTGGAAGAGCGCCGCTTCCAGATCGAGCGCTTTACCGGGCGGCTCGGCAAGGGCGTCTTTGAAGTGCAGGGCGGCGCCGACTTG
>VGFD01000722.1 GCA_016868975.1 Armatimonadota bacterium
CAGCGAGCCGACGCCGAAGGAAAACAGAATCTGGCTCGGTCGCAGGTCGCCGACCCGGTAGCGATTGAATCCGGCCTTCATCAAATCACCTGCTCCTTTCCAGCGGCCGCCGTTGGCTTCGGACCGTAGTCCTGATCCAAACCCCGGTCATCGAGGATGAGGCCGACCGTCGGCTCCACTTCGCGCAACGAGGTCAGGCAGGTGAACAATTCCCACGGTCCCAGTCCTGCCCGTTGCAGCAGGCCCGGCGTCAGGCCGTCTTTGGACTTCTGGTAACCGAGGATGTTCCCGCCGGTGGGCCGTTGAGCCTGCGCAAGCCAGAGGTCGATCCGCTGATTGAGCATGGCTTTGACGGCATCGCCGACTTCCTTGCGGCCATCCACCTGCACCGCCCGCTTGCATATCCGGTCGATGGCCCGCTTCACGTAGGCGTGGGACCGGTCCAGAATCGCGGCAGCCGCATTCGGGTTGAACTTTTCACCGGCCAACCGCACCAGCGCCACGAGTAGCGCCGAGAGGCCGCGATCCAAGGCGCGAGCGGCAAAGGGCGTTACGGACAATCCTTCGACGTGCTGGTAGAAGGTGGCGTGGTAGTGCTCGAACCGCTCGTAGTGCGAGAGGTCGCGGGGCCGCGCCCAGTTGTAGAGCATACAGACGAGGCCCGGCTTGCTGCGCCCAACGCGGCTGGTTGCCTGAATGTATTCAGCCGTGGTCTTGGGCTGGCCGAGCACCACCATCAGACCCAACCGCTTCACGTCCACGCCCACCGAGATCATGTTCGTGGCCAGCAGTACGTCGAGAGGCAGTGGCTTCTCGAAGTCCTTGCCCTCCTTCCGCAAGTCCTTTCGGCGCTGCTCATCTTCGGGATCAAAGCCGACTTCCAACCGGTCCAAGACATCAGGAATGTCCGTAGCGCCTAGACGCGAGGTCAACTCTTGAAGAATGGGCTTTTTCCGTTTGGCCAGACCCCGCTGCCCGGTCGAGATAAGCATGGAACGAATACTGTCATCGACCAGCCGCCGTGTGCCGCCGAGTTCGCGGATCGAGTTGAAGTAGCCCACCAGCGTCATCCACGGATCGGCGTGTTTGCCGTACTTCTCGTAGAGCTTCTGTCCCGCCGCCAGATGGGCAACATACACCCGGATCGACGCCTCTTTGATCCGTTTACCCGGCGCACAGATGCCGAAGTAGCACCGACCCGGAAACTGCTCGCTTGGTGGGCGCTGGATGGAAAAGAAGTTGTCGCGGACATCGGTGCCCTGCGGCGGGAACACATCCACCTTCCGCAGGAAAAGCTGTTGGACTTGGCTGGCCGCCCGGCGAATGGTCGCCGTCGAGGCGATGACCTTGGGTCGGACGCGCTTCCCGTCCACGACCCACGCTGCCAACTCATCCACCGCCGTTTCGTACAGGCCGACCAAAGTGCCCAGTGGGCCGCTAATCAAGTGAAGCTCGTCCTGAATGATGAGGTCCGGCGGACGCAGCGGAGCGTGAGGCACCGTCTGGACAGCAGGCAGATCGCCCCGCTTGTTGTGGCTCAGGGTGTCGTCGATCTCCGGTGAACGGAAACCGTGGCGAGGGCAAACGCCGTTCACCTGACCGAACAGCATCTGGGTTTCACCCTTCCACGGCATCTGAGCGAACTTGTCCACCGTGGCGATCAGGAGTGACGGCAGCTTCCGGTAAATCTCATCGTCCACCACCATGACTGGAATGCCTTCGCCCGGCGACTTGGCGCGGCTAAACAGGCATTGGCCCAGCGGATCGCTGCAATACTGGATCGTCCGGCCCCTGCCGCTGCTGAACGGCTCCACGATGATGTCCTTGCCCGGATCGACCGGCTTGCCGCACCACGGGCAATTCTTCAACTGCGCGGGGGAACCGCTGCCCGCCGCCATGCTGCCCTTCGAGTAGTGACCGTGGTCCTGCTTGATGGATTCCTCGCTCTGGGCGGTGGTGTTGGGCGTGGTCCGCTGGCCGACCCAGAGACCGATCCTGAAATGCTCCGCGCCCAATCGCTTATCGCCGTTCGCCAGCCTCTCCCGCCGGATGGATTCGCAGGCGCAGATCAGGGCCGACGCGCGATGGAACTGCTGCAACGTGAGCAACCGAAGCGTGTAGCGCATCAACACCGCCACACCGTATTCGGCGGGCCGCCCGGCGATTTCGCCTTGTAAACGGCGCAGGCCCAGCGTGTAGGCCGTGAGGCCAAGGTAGGCCTCGGTCTTGCCGCCGCCGGTCGGGAACCAGAGCAGGTCCGCCGTCGCCCCAGTTTCGTCGGTGCGATCCGGGTGTTTCAGGTCGGTGATGCCGGGCAGGTTGAGCAGGATGAACGCAAGCTGGAACGGATACCAACTCCGGTTCGGCTCCACGTCAATGGCTGCCATGTCGGGCGTCATGCCCCGCCGCACCTGCTCGGCGAGGATGGTGTGAATGCGCTGGAGCCACATGGCCTCGTTGGCAAACCGGAATGCCTCGGCGGCCATCGGGTTCGAGGTCAGCAGGTCAATGCCCTCACGAATCCGTTGCATGGCGCGGTCGCAACTCTTCAGCGCGGCGGCCTTTTCGTTGGCAAAATCT
>VGFD01000723.1 GCA_016868975.1 Armatimonadota bacterium
ACACCGCGCACAGTAGCGTGGCGGGCACGGACACCGCGCACAGTAGCGTGGCGGGCGTTCAAAGCAAAAAAAAGAGGCCTCTTTTTGAGGCCTTCTTCTTTTTGCCCTTACCGCGGAAGCGGAAGGACGGTGGGTGCCTGGCCGTACTGCGCGATGTGATCCTTCACCATCGACTCGATGCCGGACAGTTCGGCGAAGGAGCGGACTTCGTGGGCGCGGCCGTTCTCGCCCAACTTGAGCTTGACGGTCTTGCTGTCGAGGAGCCGATCCAGGGCGTCCAGCGGGTTGAGGCGATGGTCGGGCTCGACTTTGTCGCGGTAGAATCCGCCGCCGGCCTCGCCGCCGTAAACGTTGTTGAGATACTCAATCGATTTGAAGGCGCGGCTGGCGTGGTCGCCAGTGACGTTCTGCGCGACCTGGGTGTCGGCCACGTTCATCATTGTGCCGGTACTGGCGCAGCCCGTGAGGAGCGAGCCCGCCACCACCACTCCCAGAAGGAGGGCCGTGGTCAGGGTGCGCTTCGTGCCGGTCTCGCCGACTTCGGCCGCGTTGGCCGCGTGGGTTGCGGGGACCTCGCCGCCGCCGATGGAAACCTGGTCGCCTGGGGTGCTGACGTCGGCCTGCGTCTGGCTGCCGACCCCTGCCCAGGGCGTCGCCACGTGACCGCTGCGGAGCTGAAGATTGGTGGAAATCATGGTAGTTGCCTCCCGAATGCCTGCCTGTTGAAGACAGCATACACCGGGGATCTGAAAAATCCATGACAGAATGGGATCTATTTCCAGATGTTACGGAAAGAAAACGCCCGGGGACCATCCCCGGGCGCTCTTCCCTGGACTAGCGGCGGATGGTGCGGTTGGGCACCACACCGTTGTTGGCCCGCAGTTCCGACAGGGGAACCTCGGAGGCGCGCACCTGGCGCGGCGCGTGCTCCTTGTGGTCGTTGACGTGTCCAAAGATGGACGAGCCCAGGTAGCCCACCGCTCCGACCGCACCCACGACGGGGGCGGCGGGGCCGGTGAAGGGACTGGCCGCCATCACGCCGCCGAAGGTCGCTTTCGCGCCGCCGGTGGCCGCGCGCCGGTTGGCGAAGTGGCCGCGCTCGGCGAGCTGGTAGTGGACGTTGACGTAGTCGTGGAAGGTGTCCTCGCCGGCCTGCTTGTTGTCGATCTGGTCCTGCATTTCGTAGCGGGCCACCCGATTCATGTCGTTGACGGCCTGGCCGGTCTTGACGCCCTTGTAGACGTCAATCCCGCCGTCGACCACCGCGATGGCGCCGGAGGCGATCATCAGCGGCTTGGCGACCGCGGCGGCGGCTTTCGCCTGCTCGCCGAGGGCGGCGGCCTGCGCGCCGGTGGCTTTCGCCTGGGCGCCCAGAGAAGCGGCCTGCTGGAGCTGGCCCGCGCGGGCGGCGGCCTGCGCGGCGGCGCCCAGGGCTTTCGCCTCCCCGGCGAGGGCCATTGCCTGGTGCGCGCTGTTCAGGGCGGACATCGTGCTGAGGGCGGCGCCGGCGCCGGTCCCCAACTGGGCACCTTGCAGGCCGACCTGGAGCTTGCCCGCGCCGTCGTTGGTGGGCGTGTCGATTCGGTTGCGATCGCCGAGATGGTTGGTGGTGGCGAAGTCGTTTACCGCCTTGGTGATGGGCGTGCGGTCCAGAGTCGCGGCCGGTGCCTGCGCGGTCGGCTGGGATTGCGCGGGCGCGGTCGGCAGCTCGATCGGCTGCTGGGGCAGCGGGGTAGACGGCAGCGGCTGCGCCGGAGTCTCCTGCACGGGCCGGGCCGGCTGAGCCGGTTGTGCGGGCTGGGCGGGTGCGCTCGGGGTGTACGGGCTCACCACTTCCGGCCGCGTCTGGGTCTGGGACTGCGGACGCTGCGGGCGCGGACGCGGGCGGTGCTGCCGCGGACGCTGCGGCTGGGCCTGCGGCGTGGCGGGTTGCGCCTGCTCCTGGGAGGGCGTGGCCGGCTGCGCGGGCTGGGCCGGCTGCGCCGGGGCCGTCTGCACGGGCTGCGCCGGGGCTGTCTGCACGGGCTGCGCCGGGGCCGTCTGCACCGGCTGGGCAGGTGCGGTCTGCACCGGCTGGGCAGGTGCGGTCTGCACCGGCTGGGCAGGTGCGGTCTGCACCGGCTGGGCAGGTGCGGTCTGCACCGGCTGGGCAGGTGCGGTCTGCACCGGCTGCGCGGTGGGCTGCTCCCTGGGGGTCGAAATGGTGGTGGGCGGCGGGGTCGGCGTGCGGCCGTGGTGCGCGATGATCCCCGCGATGTTGCCGGCCAGGCTGAGACCCAGCATGGCGCCGACGCCGACCTTCTGCCAGGTGCTCAGGTGGTCGTGGTCGTCGCAATCCCCGTGGTCGATCGGCGGGGCGGCCGGATCGGGCTGCGCGGGGGGATGGTTGGGACACTGACCGGCCGGCGGCGGAGCGGGCGGCGTCGGGCAGGTCGGCTGCGGCACGGGCGGCTGTGGCTGCGGCTGGCAGGCGCCGGCGGGCATCCAGGGCACGAGGCCGAGGAGCGCGAGGCCGGGGGTCTGCGAAGTGTAGCCCGGGGGCGGCAGCACGAGGTTGGACACCGAGGCGACCGGCA
>VGFD01000724.1 GCA_016868975.1 Armatimonadota bacterium
TGGGTGTTGGGACTTCTTGTGGCGGTGGGCATCCTGGCAGAGACCTGCTGGCTTTCGCCGGCGCCGAATCCTCTGCCGGTCGCCCGGGCAGCGTTCCCGGAGATATACCGGGGCATCCGACTCGACCAGCAGTCGGGGATTCTTGACCTGCCACCGCTGCGCTACGAAACCGAGCTATGCCCCGGCGAATACTATTACTACCAGATTGCCCACGGCGGCGGGATCCCGTACGCGACCGGCGGCGTCTACAATCCGAAGCTTCGGGACAACGGCTTTTTTCTGGCCATGTGGCGGCTGGCCGTGGGCATCGATCCACCGGCCACCGAGCCCGTCTCAGCCGGCGCCGGCCTTGAGGAGCTGGCGCACCTGGGATACAAGCACGTGATTCTGCACGGGGAGAACTTGACGCCAAAGACCTTCACATACTGCAAGAGCGTGATCGAGAAATGGCTGGGGCCACCGGCTGTGACGGACGGCGCCATGGTCCGCTGGTCGCTGACCCCGGCTTGCGAGCTGCGCGCCGGCCTGGCGAGGAGGGCCGCGAAGTGAGCGGGAACCGCGGCACCGCATTGCTCATGGTTTTCGTGGTGGTCATGGTCGGCCTGCAGGTGTGGATCATGCTGCGACCGGTGCCGGTGCCGCCGCCAGTGACGCTTCCGCCCGAGGAACAGAAGGTGGGCGAGGCTCCGGACGTGGAGTTCGCCACTCCCGCGAACCGCCTGCGAAACGGAGTCCGCTACAAGCCGGGTGAAATTCTTGGCCTGCCGGTCACGCCGGAGCGCACCGAGGTGGCCCCGCTTCCGCCCGAGCGTCTGCGGGATTACCTGGATCCAACGCGCGACCAACAGCAGCAGCCGGCCGAGGTGATCCGCCGGCTGGGCATCCGCAAGGGCGCCGCCGTGGCTGACATCGGGGCCGGCTCCGGCTACTTTACCTTCCGTTTCGCGGACGCGGTGGGCGCGGGCGGGCGGGTATGGGCCACCGACATCTCCTGGTCGGCACTCAACTACCTGCGGCAGCGCTTGAAGAACATGCCCCGAAAGAACGTCTTCCTGGTCCTCCATGACGAATCCGATTGTCTGCTGCCTGACCGATCCGTTGACCTCGCGTTCATCTGCGACGTGCACTTCTTCCACTATCCAACCGCGCCCCGCGGCTCGCGGCCGATGGAGGACGTTGAGCGTTTCTACCAATCAGTTCGTCGTGTGTTGCGGCCCGGCGGCCGCCTCGCCATCCTGGAGAAGTCGGCCGCGATAGAGGATCCTGACCCGTATCGCGGCCGACTCAGCGACGCTGCAATCGTGGCGCAGCTCAAGCAGTGCGGCTTCACGCTGGTGAAGTCGCATGCGGTACTGCGCAACCAGTACTTTCTCGTGTTTCGGCCGGTGAGATGATGAACCTGGAGCGCATGCGCTCTCTGGCCGTTGAAGTTTTGCCGGCGACCCTGGCCTTGTCCACCCTGTTTCACCTCGTCGCGCTTTATTCGTACATGGTGTTCGGGGGCGCGGGACGGCCTGGTTCGTTTTTCTCCGAACCGGAAGCCCTGGCCCTGGTCCACGTCCAGGTCGTGTCGGTGGTGAAGCCCGCCCCACCCCCGCGACCGGTTTTCACGCCGCCGCCCCCCAGAAAGGTTACGTTTCGGCCCACCGAAGCGCCCCCGGCTCCGGCTCTGGCCATTCCGGCGGCGGCCGCGCCCCAACGCGCCTCGAGTCCGCCGCGCGCCCCGCTCGTGGTCAACGCCCCCAACGCTCCCGGTGCGGCGCTGCCGGCGCCGCCGGGCGTCGCGCCGGCGGACGTTGGGCCGGTGGGCGTCGGGCCCGTGGGGCCGGGCAGCACGACCGGGACGCCGGTTCCCGGGCCTCCTGGAACCGGAACAACGCCCGGTCCGCCCGGACCGGGCGGGACCGGCGATTCGCCCTCGGTCGCGCCGTCACTGAGCAAGTTCGCGTCCGTGGCGGACGAAGTCGCCGCCGTGACCTGTCACGGATGCCACGAACAGAAAATTGTCTCCGACGTCCCCGGTGACTACATTCAAACCGTGGCCCGCCCTCTGGAGATGGAAAAACACTTCCGCAACCTGCGCTTCACCGAGTTCGGTGGAACGCCGCATCTGCTGAGGGTGGCGATCACCGTAAAAGCGGACGGGAAGGCCACGGCCGCCGTCGTGGAGTCGTGCGGCAAGCCCGAGGTGGATGCCGCAGCGGTTGCGGCTGTCCAGGACAGCATCTGGCAGTCGGCCAGGAACAGCACGAACCAGCCGGCCGCGATGACCTTCGAGATGCATATGCACGTCTACTACTGAGTGGCGCGCGACGACAACCAGGCTACTTCCTACGGCTCACCGCGGTGTCGCCCACCGTCTTCTCCAGTGCGGCCATGCGGCGTCTCAGGTCGGGGGGGAGAAGTCCCGGGTCCGCCTGCAAGCACGCTCGGTACGCCTCAAGCGCTTGTTCATGCTTGCCCTGGCAGTAGAGCGCCTCTCCCAGCATCTCATAGCCCTTTCGCGCGTATAGGATGCGCAGACTCTCGTAATTCGGCCCCTCCATCCGCGCCAGCCCCTCCCTCAGGAC
>VGFD01000725.1 GCA_016868975.1 Armatimonadota bacterium
TGAAGATTCGCAATGCAACGTCAAAATGGAAATGTGGGGTAGATGCCGGAAACAAGCCCTTGGCCTGAGGACCTAGTCCTGGCACGAGCGGCCGGGGAAGCCTTTCACGTCTTGTTTGCGGCGGACCTGGAAGGAGGGAACGTGCGGGTTGTGACCGCCTACCGGCCAAGCGACGGCGCGTGGGCAGGCGACTTCAAGACCAGGAGACCACTGCGATGAACTGCGCCGTCTGTGGAGCCACGATGCGGCCAACCAGGGGCGCCCTGCCGTTCAGGACTACCGAGCAGGCGATCGTGATTGTCAAGAACCTTCCGCTGGTTGAGTGTGAGAACTGCGCTCAGTACCTGATCGAGGATGCAGTTCTCAGCCGGGTCGACGAAATTCTCGCTACGGTTGACGGTGCGGCGGAGCTAGAAATTATCCGGTATGCGGCGTAGGCCACGTCCAGGAGACTACTCGAAAGGGGTTCTGCTGCCGCAACGACAGGTGAAAGCGCCTGTCCCACCACGGAATGGACACCTTGCGAGCGAGTGGAGAAGCTCGAAGCCATTCAGATGGCCTGGTACGACGAGTGGAAGGAGAACCGGGAGTAAGAGGGGCGTGGGAGCAGCAGAGGTTTCTCACGCGGCGGTCACGGCGGCCTCCCCGGTTGACCGCACCGCCCCGACCGTCTTATCATTTGCATTCGCGCGCGGGATGCGCGCGAGTCAGGATACGCATGCAAAACGCCATTCGCTTTCGCGACAAGCTCCGCAGCGGCCACATCGGCCTGGGCACGGTGATCTCGTTCAACGATCCGGCCGTGACCGAGGCGCTGTGCCGCGACCTGGACTTCGTCTGGATCGACGCTGAGCACAGCCCCATGCCGATCGACATGGTCCAGAACCACATCATCGCCGCCCGGGCGAGCCAGGCGGCGGCCCTGGTCCGGGTGGCCTGGAACGACCCGGTGCTGATGAAGCCGGTGCTGGACGCGGGCGCCGGCGGCATCATCGTGCCGCTGGTACGAACGGTCGAAGACGCGCGGCGCGGGGTGGCGGGCTGCAAGTATCCGCCTGCGGGCGTGCGCGGCTTCGGTCCGCGCCGTCCGTCGGAATACGGCCGCGTCGGGGGGACGGATTTCGTGCGCTCGCTCGACGATTCGGTGCTGGTGATTCTGCAGCTCGAGCACATCGACGCAGCCAACAACATCGATGAGATTCTGGCGGTGCCCGGCATCTCCAGCCTGGTGATCGGCCCGAACGACCTGTCGGGCTCGATGGGGCTGCTCGGGCAGCCGCGGCATCCGGACGTGCTGGCCGCAATCGACCGGATCATCGCGGCGGCGCGCCGTGCCTCGATTCCGGTTGGAATGGGCGGGGGCAGCGATCCGGCGCAGGTGAAAGACTGGATTGCCAGAGGCGTGAACTGGGTCGCGATGGGGGCCGACTTCCTCCTGATGGTGCAGGCGCTCGACGCGCTCACGCGAGACGTGCGCGACTACATCGCGCGCCAGGGAGTGGGCAAAGCGGCGGCCAGCTAAGCGGCTTTGAGCCAGCCGCGAGTGAAATAGTCGCCCAGAGTGAGCGCGATCAGCAGCGCCAGCCAGAAAATCCCGGCCAGTAGGACCACTTTCGTCATGCGCCCGCTGTGCCGGAGGTGCATGAAAAACAGCACGACGACGGCCGCCTTGGCCACCGCGATGGCTAGCGCCACGATGGTGTTCAGCGGTCCGAGGTCGAGGAAGGCCACTCCGGTGGTGACCGCCGTGAGCGCCAGCAGCGCGGCGAAAACCAGGAGATAGACGCGTTTCGATTCGACGTGCTCCATCTCAGACCTCGTGGCGCCCGATCAGGTACAGCAGCGGAAACAGGAAAATCCAGACAATGTCTACGAAATGCCAGTAGAGGCCGGTAAGATCGACCGGCGTGTAGTAGGCGGAGGAAAAACGCCCACGCCAGGCGCGGATAGCGAGGACGGCCAGCAGCCCGACGCCGATGACCATATGCAGGGCGTGCAGCCCGGTGAGCGAGAAGTAGAGGGAGAAGAAGATCTGGGCATTTCCGGCCCCGGCCTGCTCCCAACGAAACCAGGGGCCGGGGATATGCCCTTCGGTGTACTTGTGCCACCACTCAATCGATTTGATCACCAGAAACACGGAGCCGAGCAACAAGGTGCTGGAGAGAAATCCGACCAGCAGCCGCCGGGCGCCGAGTTGGGCGCTGCGCACGGCCAGAGCCATGGTGAGCGAGCTGCAGATGAGGACCGCGGTGTTCAGGGCGCCGAGCGTGATGTCGAGGTGGTGGCTGGCGGCCGCGAAGACGCCGGGGAACAGGGAGCGGTAGACCACGTAGCCGGAGAACAGGCCGCCGAAGAACATGATCTCGGTGACCAGAAAAACCCACATGCCCAGCGTGGAGGCGTCCTTCTGCTGGGCCGGGGTGGCGAAATGATGGCGCAGCGCCAGAGCGTGGATGTCAGCCAACGGTGACCGTCTCCTTGGGCGAGTAGACGTAGGGGGGATGGGTGACCACTGGCGTAATCTCGAAATTTTCGGTGGGCGGCGGCGAGGGCGTCTGCCATTCGA
>VGFD01000726.1 GCA_016868975.1 Armatimonadota bacterium
CTGAGTTCGAGCGACCCTCAAGCCCGCGCCGAGCAGCACAGGGGGCGCTTTTCTTTGCAAGGACTTTGGCCTGCCGTGTGGTATCGGGATAGCCTATGCTGTCGGGTTTTCAATTCTTGCGTGGGATCGGGCTGCTGGTCGTGCTCTGCACCTGGGCGGCCGCCAGTGGCTGCGAGTGGGTGGACAAGGTCCGACAGCAGACGGCAACCCCGTCGCCGACGCCGATCAAGCTGTCCGGTCCGCGAATGGTGGTCACCGATCGCGACAAGGGTTTCTTCACGCTGCTCCCCGACAATCTGGCCGCGACCCCGGAGCTGTTTCCCCTGGCCGGTGGCGCGTCCGACGTCGCTTTTGACGCCCGCAAGGCGCTGATCTACGCGACTTCTCCGGCCACCGGGCATCTGGCCGCCTTCTATGCCAACGGGGAGCTTGCCGGGCGCCTGCAAGTGGGCAAGAATCCCAGCGGCGTGGCCATCTCTCGGGACGGGGAGATCGGCTACGTGTGCAACCAGGACAGCAACGACATCTCGGTCCTTGATTTGAAGGGACGCCACGAGCTGCGCCGCATCCCGTGCGCGCCGCAGCCCTTCGACGTGATCCTCCACCCCAGCGGGAGCCGGCTCTACGTGACCCTCCACGAGAGCGGCGAGGTGGCCGCCATCGACACCGGCAGCCTGCGCGAGATCGGCCGCTTCAAGGTCGGCTTCGCGCCCTATCGCATGGCCTTCGATCCGGCCGGGGAGTTTCTGTACGTGGCGGTGTTCGACAACGACGAGGTGGTCGTGCTCACCCCGGCCCTCAAAGGGGTGGCCCGCCTGAAGACCGACGACGGCCCCTACGCGGTGGCCGCCAGCCAGGCGGGGCGCATTTTCGCCACCAACATGCAGTCGGGCTCGGTGAGCGTGTTCATTCGCGGGCAGTGGAAGGTGGACGGCGTCACCTACAGCGTTGGAGCGCGGCCCTACGGCCTGGCGCTCACGCCCAACGAAGCCCATCTGTACGTTGCGCTGGAGGGTGACAACGCGGTCACCCTCCGCCTTCCGTCGGATCTCTCGGAGATCGCCACCATCACTTTGCCTACCGCTCCCACTGACGTCGTGGCCGTCGAGCCGGCCGCCGCCGCACAAAAGTAAAAAGCCCCCGAGAAACGGGGGCTCTCACCAGGGCCGGCGCCTCAGCGGATGATGAACTCGTCTCCGCCGCCCGGCGCGAAGGTCGGGCCCGCGGGCGGACGCTGCTCACCACCGCCGCCACCCCCTCCGGGGCTGTCACCCTGCAGCTCGACGCGCACCTTGATGTGGTTCTTGATGGACACGTCGGGCGCGCTGATGGAGGAGTCGGTCTCCACCTCGGAGCGGACCAGTCGGCCCTCCTTGTACGCGAAGTAGGTGGTGCCGGTCGCCGAGATGCGCTGTTCGACCTTGTCTTGCAGCGGGATGGTCGATTCCGGGCACGACACGCGGATCTCCGCGCACTCGTAGCCCTGCACGCGGGTGAAATCCCACAGCGAGTAGTGGTAGCGCAGCGTGACCTCGCGATGGCCGGTGACCGCGCCCTCGTCGTTGGTCATGGGAACGGGGATCTTGCTGTCGCCGGTCCAGGTCTCGCCCTTCTTGATGGCCCGCGAGGGGAAGGGAGGCTGGGAGAAGGGCAGGTCCATCGAGGTCTGTACCACTTCGCCGTTCTTCTTCATCTTCATGGCGACCGTCTTGCCGGTGGGATCCTGGCCGTCCTCGAACGGGACCGACTGGCCGTCACGCTTGAGGCCCACCGACTCGATGGTGACCTCCACGCCCATGGTGCCCTCGGGGCTGACCTCGGTGGCCTTCTGGGACATCACCATCTCCATGGTGGAGGTGCCGCTGGCCGTCTGGGTGCCCTCCTGCAACGTCTGCTCGGATTGCACCGTGGTCTTGTACTGCAAGACTTCCCCGGGCTTCATCTTGTACTCGAGGTTGATGGCTTCGCCGACGACCATTCCGGTATACCTCCTCCAGCGTTCGAACGCGGAAACATTTCGTGTGGCCGCCCTGGAAGGCGGCGGACCCCCGATGCGGGACTGCGCTTTTCTTCGGGTTCATGGAAACTCCTCCCTGTTTGCGCCGCGCGGTGACGCGGGAAACGGCGGGTGCGGCACGACTTTTCCAGGCCGCGACGGGGCGCGCAGCAGGAGGAGAACCATTCGGATTCCCGCGAACTTCCGGGAGGTTCCCGAAAGTCTCTCCGACGCGGCGCCGCGCGCTTCGGGGGCACCGTCGTCTTCATGGTATTTGGGAGAGCGCATGCTGGGACCCCGCTTCATCGGCCGATACAAGGTCATCGAGGAAATAGGCCGCGGTGGCATGGGCATTGTCTATCGGGGGGAAGATCCGCGGTTGGAGCGCACCGTGGCCATCAAGGTGCTGCCTCCGCGCAAGACCTCGTCGCAGAAGGCCCTCGAGCGCTTCAAGCGGGAGGCCCGCGTCTGCGCGCGGCTCGATCACCCTTACATCCTCAAGGTGTACGACTACGGCGAGGAGGAGCAGACCTACCACCTCGTGATGGAGTTGGTGGAGG
>VGFD01000727.1 GCA_016868975.1 Armatimonadota bacterium
CATGATGGGCGTCCCGCTCAGCGAGATCAAGGACTATTCCGAAGGCGGCTTTTTTGAAGGCAACATCGTTCTCGGCAAGACGCGCGTGCCGGTCGTGAACGGCGTCATGACGGTGAATTATTTCTGGGGAGGAAGTCTCTCCGACACGGCGGCCACAAAAGACACCGAAAACGTGCACCTGGAGGCGCACGAGCGGATCAACTACCTTCCCATGTACGCGCTCTGGGAGCTGGGCGACGACTTGAAGGACTTCGTCAAGGATCGCATCGTTCTGTTCGGCGTCACCGCCCAGGCCGGATTCGATGTGAAAATGACTCCGATGGGACGCATGGCCGGCGTGGACATCCACGCAAACGTGATCCTGGGCCTGCTATCGGGTGAATTCCTCCAGTTCACGCCGCCCTGGATGGTGGCCGCCATCATGCTGGCGTGCGGCCTGTTGCTCGGCCTGCTGGTGCCGCGCGTGCCAACCTACCTCGGAATCGGCGTGGCGGTAGTTCTGGCCACGGTGTTGTACTCCGGCGTGCCGTATTTGCTGCTCTACAAGAACACCGTATTTGAGCCCGCGCTCCCCATTCTGGGCCTGATTGTCGCCTTCGTCACTCTGACCGGCTACCAGATACTGCTCGAGCAGCGCACGAAACGCCGGCTCTCCGACCTCATCAAGAACGTGGCCCCCATGCCCGACAAGATCGTCGAAGAGTTCATCTCCACCAAGAAGAAGTCGCTGGAGCTGGGCGGCGAGAAGGTGTACTGCTCCATCCTGTTCTCCGACGTGCGCGGCTACACGGATATGTCCGAGCGCATGGATCCGCAGGACATCTTCAACACCCTCAACGCCATGTACGTCGAGTGCGGCAACATCCTCCACAAGCACGGCGGGCACATTTTCGACTACATCGGCGACGCGCAGATGGTCGTCTTCGGCCTCGATACCAGCCGCCCGGCGGACGGCCACGCGGATGACGCCACTCGGGCCGGGATCGAGATGGTGGCGCGCATGAACGAGCTGAACGAGGTCTGGACCAGGGAAGGAAAGCCGCTTGTGGAAATAGGCGTGGGGATTTGCACCGGCGAGGTCACGCTGGGCATGATGGGCTCCCAGCAGCGCCAGCAGTTCGCGGCCATCGGAGACACAACGAACATCGCGGCCCGCCTGCAAGCAATGAGCTCCACGCTGGGGTGCAAGGTGATCATCTCCGACACCACCCATGCGGAGCTGAAAGGGCATTACGAAGTGGAAAAAGTGGCCGGCGTAAAGGTGAAAGGCAAGGCCAACCTTCTCACCGTGTACAAGGTGTTCACCGAGACGGCGGCCCCCCAGAAAGAAGTGGTGACTTCCTAGATGGAGAGCTTGCAGGACCAGATCATCGCCCCCGGCACGCTGAGCGACGACGGGGAGCTCGAGTCGCGCGCCCGCAAGATGCGGACGCAATTCGTCGATCTCAAGAAAATGACCATCGACAAGGAGATCGGCAACCTCATCCCGGAGGCCATGGCGCGCCGTTACCAGTTCGTCTGCATCGGAAAGCTGGATAAGAAGGTCACCCTGGCCATGGCCGATCCCCTCGACGTGTTCGCCATCGACGACGTGAAGATTCGCACGGGTTTTGACGTGGAGTCGGTGCTGGCCTCGCCGGACGCCATCGAGTTGGCGATCAAGGAGGTGTACGGCGAGGACACCTCCTGGAAAGAAGTCGTCACCATGGCCGAATCGGTGCACGTGGACGTGCTGCAAGACGAGGAGGAGAACGACAAGGACGAGAACGTCGTCATCGATCAACCGGTGGTGCGGCTGGTCAACATGATCATCACCCAGGCGGTGGAGCGCAAGGCCTCGGACATCCACCTGGAGCCCAACGAGGCCGAGTTGGGCGTGCGCTACCGCATCGACGGCGTGCTGCACGAGATCATGACGGTTCCCAAGTCGATTATTCCCGCAGTCATCTCCCGACTGAAAATCATGGCGCGCCTGCGCATCGACGAGAAACGCATCCCTCAGGACGGCCGAATCCATCTGGTGCTCCAGGGACGCGATCTGGACTTCCGCGTGTCCACCTTGCCTACCCTGTCCGGGGAGACGGTCGTCATGCGTATTCTCGACAAGCGCGGCATGAAAACCGACCTCACGCAACTGGGCTTCACCCAGAGAGATCTGGAGCGGCACATGGGGCTGCTGGAGCATCCCCACGGCATCATTCTCGTGACCGGACCAACCGGCTCGGGAAAGTCCACCACGCTGTACTCGTCTTTGTCCAAGCTGAACGAGCCGGACACGAAAATCCTCACCATTGAAGACCCCGTCGAGTACAACGTCAAGGGAATCGTGCAGGTCCAGGTCAACCCCCGCGTGGGCCTGAACTTCGCCGCGGGATTGCGCTCGTTCTTGCGCCAGGATCCGGACATCATCATGGTGGGCGAAATTCGCGACCACGAGACCGCGCAGATCGCCATTGAGTCCGCGTTGACCGGCCACCTCGTGCTTTCGACGCTGCACACCAACGACTCCGTGGGCAGCGTCACCCGACTGATCGACATGGG
>VGFD01000728.1 GCA_016868975.1 Armatimonadota bacterium
GCTTCGAAGTCGGCACTGGACTCGAAACGGATTCTCCAGATATGTGCGTGGTCAACGGAAGCGCAGGAAGTGACGTGAACGATGGTCTCGGCTGTAGGACGCTTCACGTTCAGGGCAAAGGGCATTGCTCACCTCCGCTCGCGGCGTCTAGGTGTCTCTGATCATCACACTGCGTTCTTGAGATATCGCCAAGAGTTGTGGATCGGTGCGTCCGGCTGATCACGCGGCGGCTTCTTGATCCTGCTGGTGGTCTCGCTCGATGAGCACTCCCTTCTCGAACGTAGCGTCGGCGCGGACGAGCGCGACCAGGTGTGGGCCGTTCACCGCACGCCAGCGCTGCTGAGCCGACTCGATCAGCTTGAACGCCACCGCCAGCCCCGCGAGCCAGGTTCCTTTGTAATGTGGATCCGCAAACGCACGGTGACGAAGGTGGACTCGATCGGGTTGGTCGTCTTGAGGTGCACCCAGTGCTCCGCGGGGAAGTCGAGGAAGGCGAGCAACGCCTCGGCGTCGTCGACCACTTTGGTCACCGCTTTCGGCGACTTCGCGAAGTCTTGAGCGAAGGCGGCGACGGCGCCCACTGCGTGGTCGCGGTCCTCGGTGTCGCGGATCTCGACCAGCACACGGCGCGCCGTCGGCTGAGCCGATTTCGGCAAGGCATCGAGGACGTTGGCTAGCTTGTGCACCCAGCAGCGCTGGTCCCGCGTGGCCGGGAAGACCTCGCGCAGCGCACCGTCACCGACCGCGAGCACCGGGGCACGCATGCCGCGACGCTTGAGGTCACGCAGCAGGTCGACCCATGACGCGGTCGACTCCCGGTAGCCGTCGACGATGGCGACCAGCTCCTTGGTGCTGTCAGCGCGGACGCCCACGATCACGAGGCAGCACAGCCGCTCTTCCTCGAGGCGCACGTTGAAGTGCACACCGTCCGCGCACACATAGACGTAGTCGGCGGCGTGCAGCCTGCGCCGTGCGAACGCGGTCCGCTCGTCCTGCCAGTGCCTGATAAGCCGCGTGATCACCGAGGCGCTCAACCCGGCGCCGGAGCCGAAGAACTCCGTCAGCGCGGGGACGAAGTCGCCGCTCGAAAGGCCGGCAGGTACAGCAGCGGGAGTACCTCGGCCACCTTCGGGCTCTTGCAGCACCACGGCGGCACGATCGCGCTGCGGAACCGCTGCCGCTGCTCGCTCGCCGGGTCGACACGCCGGTCGTGCACCCGCGGCGCCGCGATGGCGACCGCCCCCCGCGACCGTGGTCACGGTGCGCTCGCGAGCGCAGCCGTTGCGTACGACCAGCCGGTGGCCGCGCTCATCGACCTCCCCGACCAGCGCTGCGACGTAGGCGCCGGCCTCCGCTTCGAGCGCCACCGCCAGCATCCGCCTGACGCCTTCCCGGACGATCTCATCCAGGCTGGCACGAAGCTCCACTCGAGCTTCGTCGTCGATCACTACACTTCGCATCGGCGTGCCTTCCTCGCTGGCGCGGCAACGCCCGCGGCTTCTTGTCGTCAAGAAGGACAGTGCGCCGCGCTCTCTTGCCGGCGACCGATCCACAACTTCCGGTCATACCTCTGAGCGCGCGCCGTTGTCGGGCTAGCAGCGCGTCCGGGGAGCTATGCTACGCGACGCCGCTGCGTGGCCAGGACGTGTGCTTCTGGCACTCCCCCGAGCATGACCAGGAAGCCGCTGAGGCCCGCCGTCTTGGCGGGCTCCGTCGCCGACGCGAAAGGACGCTCGCCGGTGCGTACGAGTTCGATGGACTGGGCACCGCCGTCGAGCTGCGCCGGCTGCTGGAAGTCGCTGCCTTCGACGCGCTGGGGCTGGAGAACTCCGTTGCCCGCCTGCGCTCGAAGGCGCGCTCGAGGTGCAGGTGCCGGTGCCAAGGCGTCCACGGTGAGGCACGCTCACCGCTTGCAGCGTCTGGAGCGCGCACTGCCGCCCGCGGCGAATGATCCGGGTGCATCCTCACGCCAAGCATCGGTGTGCGAGCAGGTCGTCTCCGTCGACAGGAGTCGTATCGCCACGGTGTTCGCGATCGTTGCGCAAGCCGAGCTGCCCATCGACGCCGATCGCGACCCGGCGTGGCAGGACGCTCTGAGTTCCCTGATCCTGCAGCTATCGTGAGCGAGCTCGGAGTGCTCGCGGCCGACGCCGGTGACTAAGATTGCTGCTTACGCGCCCGCCGCGGTGCGTACCGCCACCAGCAGCAACCCTAGGGCCAGCAGCCGCAGCGGCACACCCTCGCCGAGGGGCGGTGCCAACGTTTGACCCACGGGGTGCCCGTAAGCGCCGAGTCCAAGTTCGTCAGCGAATAAGGGGACGGTAGCGGTGCCGATGGGCGTCGTCCGAATGCCCGCCGAACCTGCCTCCAATGGCAGGCGTGTCGATTCGAGCATCGCCCCACCGACCCGGCGCGACGTCAACGCTGGTGAGCTCAGCGCTCGACTGGTGTATCCGGCTGACTCGACCACTGCGCGAACGAGCCCGCGTACGCCCGCCCGCGGTCGTAGCCCAGCACCCGCAGCACAAAGCCACCG
>VGFD01000729.1 GCA_016868975.1 Armatimonadota bacterium
GTATTGATCCCACACGATCTCCAGCTTGATGCCGGGGTGCACGGCCACCTGGTGGCACGACACGCAGAACTCGCTCTCGGAGATCTGCTGGAAGTGGACGCCCTTCTCGTGGATGGTGCCTTTCAAATCGCCGGCCACCGACGCCACCCCTTCGCCGCTCAGGGGACCGTAGACCGGGTTCGTGATGTCACCGGGCTCGATGCGGCGCTCGCCGTTCACCTTCTGGTACGTCTCGGCGACGCGATGGCAGGTGATGCATGTGACGCCTTCCCGCGACACGTCGGCGCGCTCCCACAGCGGCAGATCGCGGCGCTCCTTCATCGTCGTGCCCACCGACCCGTGGCAGCGCATACAGAAATAGCCGACGGTGCCCTGCGAGAGGTCGTTGATCTTCTGCTCGAATTTGTGGAACATCGGCGATATCGAGGCATACGCGTGATTCGACGACTTCCACTCGTCGTAGATCTGCTGGTGGCAGAAGCCGCAGTCGGTCGCGCTAGGATATTGCTGGGCCAGCACCTTGGCGTGCGGATCCGCCTCGGTGGAGCCCGCCTCGCGCGCGCCGGCGCCGGGCACCGCCGGCTTCACGCGGGCCGCGTACAGGACGGAGCCGTCCCCCACGAAGCACGAGCAGAACAGCACGGCCAGAACGGCCATGAAGACCAGACGCAATAAAGCAACCACACCCTACCTCCCTGGGGCAATGCGATCTGCGAGAGGGAAAGGCCACCCCGTGTGAAGCGCGCGACCGGGAACCGACGAAAGACCCTACTTCGCCAGCGTGCGGATGTGCTTGACCAGGGCGTCGACGTCGGCCGCGGAAAGATCCTCGAACGCGGGCATCTTCTTGGCGGGAATGCCCTTGCTGATGGCGTCCTTCAGTTCGGCATCCTTCCACTTGGCCTGGTTGTCCTTCTTCGTGTAGTCCGGAATCCCCAGTTTCTTGCCCATTCCCGATGAAGCGCTGCCGTCGGCGCCATGGCACTTGGCGCACTTGGCCTTCCAGATGCCCGCCGCGTCGTCCGCGGACGCAGCCAGGGGCGCGAACACCACCGTACAGACGGCCAACCCGGCCAGAAGCCTTTTCACAGTCCATGCTTTCCTTCCGTCGCCCTGGAGCGGACGTTCTTCCGGAGATTGAACGTCCGCGCCGCTGAATTCCTTTCTAAGGCGCCAACCCCACCTCCTTCCGAGGCGAACCGGAATGCAACCCGGCCGGTAGGGTTTCGAGGTCAGCCTGCGAAACGTGTACCATCCAGCAACGGGGGTCGGGCATGTCTCACACGCCGTCCTTGCCCTCCCGCTTCCGCGTCCATGGAGAGCTGGGTTGCGGCGGCATGGGCGTGGTCTATCGCGCGCACGACAGCGTGCTGCGGCAGGTCGTCGCGATCAAGGTGCTGCCGTCGCATCAGGACAGCGACGCGGCCGTGCGCCGCTTCCGCCGGGAAGCTTCGGGGCTGGCCGCCCTGTCGCATCCGAACATTGTGGCGTTCCACGAGATCGGCGAGCACGAAGGCGTGTCTTACCTGGTCATGGAGTTCGTCGAGGGAGATACGCTGCGATCGTGGATGCGGCGCCGGCCGCCGCTCGACCAGGTCGTCGCCTGCTTTCACGGGATCTGCGTCGGCCTGTCCCACGCGCACGCCCGCGGCATCGTGCACCGGGACTTGAAGCCGGAAAACGTCCTGATCGCGGTAGACGGCGTTCCCAAGATCATGGACTTCGGCCTGGCGCGCCGCCTGAGCGGCGAGAGCAAGCTGACCCGCACGGGGACCATCCTGGGCACCGCGGCCTACATGGCGCCGGAGCAGACGATGTCCAGCGAGGTCGGGCCGGCGGCGGACCTGTACGCGCTCGGCATCTGCCTCTACGAAGCGCTGGTGGGCGAGTTGCCCTTCCGCGCGGACTCCGAGGTCGCCATGCTGTACCGGCACATGACCGACCTGCCGCCCAGCCCCTCCAGCCTGCGACCCGACCTGCCCGCGCCGCTCAACGCGCTGGTGCTCCGCCTCCTGGAGAAGAACCCCGCGCAGCGACCGCGCTCCGCCGCCGAGGTCGCAGAGGCGCTGGCGGGGGCCGCGGCGTTCCCGACACCCCCGGTAACGGCCCAGGAGGAGCGCCTCAAGCTGATCGGGCGTTCCGACGATCTGCAGCGGCTCATGCAGCGGCTCGCGGCGTGTTTCGACGGACAAGGCGTCGCATGCCTGCTGTCGGCGCCCGCCGGTCTCGGCCGCAGCCGGCTCCTCCAGGAGCTGTCGACGCATCTCGAGGCGCGCGGCCTGCGCGTGCTCCGCGTGGGCCCGGCGGAGCAGCCTCTGCAGCACCTGCAAGACATCCTGGGATCTCTGGACACGCAGCCGGCCGGCATCGCCGGCGCTCTGGGCAGGCGCCTGGAGGAGAACGGGTCTCCCGCCGTGCTGCTGGTGGACGACCTGGAGCGCCTCGACTCGTTTCAGCCCCATCAGGTCGTGGAACTCCTGCGGGAACTGGCTGACTTCACGCCGCGCAGCATGCCGGTGCTACTGGCAGGTCGT
>VGFD01000730.1 GCA_016868975.1 Armatimonadota bacterium
AGATGCCCGTGGGACGGATAGGCCTCGGCGGTCAATCCGCCCATGTTGCCCATGTTGGAGCCGCCGAACCCTTCGCTGTCGGAATTGAGCAACTCCTTGTAGAAGCCGTCCCGGGGAACGCCGATGCGATAACCCTTCCGCCCAACCGGCGTGAAGTTGAAGACGCACACCAGATAGCGATCCTTGTCCTTCGCGCGGCGGATGTAAGAGATGATGCTGTTCTCGGCATCGTGGCAATCGATCCACTGGAAGCCGTCCCAGGAATAATCGACCTGCCACAGCGCGGGATGCGCCAGATAAATCGCGTTGAGTGTTTTAATGAATTCGTGAAACTGTCGGTGCAGATCAAAGTCGAGCAAACCCCAGTGGAGGCTCTCCTTTTCCCACCACTCCTGCCATTGTCCGATCTCGGTGCCCATGAAGGTCAGTTTCTTGCCCGGATGCGTCAGCATGTAGGCCAGGGCGACCCGCAGGTTGGCGAAGCGCTGCCAGTCGTCGCCCGGCATCTTGTTGAGCATCGAGCGCTTGCCGTGCACCACCTCATCATGCGACAACACCAGCACGAAATTCTCGCTGTAGGCATACATCATCGCGAACGTGAGGTTGTTAAGGTGATATTTTCGGAAGAACGGATCGAGCTGGACATAGTGCAGGAAGTCGTTCATCCAACCCATGTTCCACTTGAAATCGAAGCCCAACCCGCCCAGGTACACCGGTCGCGAAACCATGGGCCATGAGGTCGACTCCTCGGCCACCGTCACCACGCCGGGAAAATACTCGTGCACCAGCATGTTGGTGTTTTTCAGGAACTCCAGCGCTTCCAGGTTTTCGCGGCCGCCGTACTTGTTGGGTACCCACTGGCCAGCGTCTCGGGAATAATCCAGGTACAGCATGGAGGCCACCGCGTCCACCCGGATCCCGTCCACGTGGTAGGCGTCCATCCAGAACAGCGCGTTGGCTTCCAGAAAATTGTGCACCTCGGGACGTCCGTAGTTGAAGATGAACGTCCCCCAGTCGCGGTGCTCCCCCTGGCGCGGATCCTCGTGCTCGTAGAGGGCAGTGCCGTCAAAGCGGCCCAGCGCCCAGGCGTCCCTGGGAAAGTGGGCCGGCACCCAGTCGACCAGCACCCCGATGCCCTCGCGGTGCATGTGATCCACGAAGGCCATGAAGTCGTGCGGCGTCCCATGGCGGCTGGTGGGCGCATAGTAGCCGGTCACCTGATATCCCCAGGAGCCGTCAAACGGATGCTCCGCCACCGGCAACAATTCCACGTGGGTGTAGCTCATGTCGTGGCAATACTCAGCCAATTTCACCGCCAGTTCGCGGTAGTTGAGAAAGCCGTGCTCGGAATCCGCATCCCGCTGCCAGGAGCCCAGGTGGACCTCGTAAATGTTTACCGGCGCCTCGGTCCACTTGGTGACCGCCCGCTTCTCCAGCCACGCTTCATCGCCCCACTGGTAGCCGTCCAGGGCAACGACGCGCGCGGCGTTGCTGGGCCGCAGCTCGAAAGAAAATCCGAACGGATCGATTTTCTCCAGCAGGTTGCCGGCCCGGGTACGAATTTCCAATTTGTAGAGCGTGCCCTCGCCGAGCCGCGGAACAAACAGCTCCCACACGCCGTACAGCCCCATCAGGCGCATGGGGTGGCGGCGGCCGTCCCAGTTGTTGAAATTGCCGGTCAGGCTCACCCGCTCGGCGTTGGGCGCCCAGACCGCGAAGCGCGTCCCCACCACGCCGTCCATCTCGTGGGGGTGCGCGCCAAGCGCCTCGTAAAGCCGGTGGTGACGCCCCTCATTGAAGAGGTGCAGATCCAGCTCCCCAATGGTGGGCACGAAGGCGTACGGATCCTCGGATTCCCACCATTCTCCGAAATATCCGCCGAAGCGCAGCCGGTAGCGGAACGGCAATTCCGGCTTGTCGATGGCGAAGGCGCCCTCGAAATAGCCGTCCTCAAAACGGGTGAGATCAAACGCCTGGTCGATGCCCTCGAGAACGCAGGCTGCGTGGTTGGCGACGAGGTCGAACGCACGCACGACGATGGCGCTGCGGCCCTCGATGGTAACGGGATGCGCGCCCAGCACAGAGTGCGGATCGTGATGTCGCACGCCAAGAATGCGCTTGAGCGCGACCGGATCCGCGGTCGGACGGGAGAGCGGGATGATTTCGACGGGGGCCTGCAGGGTCTTCACGAGTCTCCTTTGCCCACCCTGGGCGACGGTGGGAGGCGGCAACCTACGACGTGCCGAATCTCGTTCCTGTCAGAGGTCCGCGACGGCGCGGGGAGAGGTCCGCGACGGCGCGGGGAGAGGTCCGCGACGGCGCGGGGAGAGATCCGCGACGGCGCGGGGAGAGATCCGCGACGGCGCGGGGAGAGATCCGCGACGGCGCGGGGAGAGGCCCGCGGCGGCGCGGGGAGAGGCCCGCGGCGGCGCGGGAGCAGAGGCACGCGCATGAACTTCTTCGGATTCAACCCGTTTTTCGGCGGATTCCCGTCGATGCTCTTCGATCCGAGCGCGTTGGCGCGATTCAA
>VGFD01000731.1 GCA_016868975.1 Armatimonadota bacterium
CGAGGCCCGGCGGCTCAGGTAGGCGAGCCCCAGCACCAGCACGAACGCCGCGCCCAGACATCCCAGGACCGGCGCGGCGTACAGGTTGGTGCCAAAAAACGTCGTGGGAATGACGTTTTGAATTTGCGGCGTGCCGGGCAGCGAATCCATGGTGAAGGTGAAGCTGCCCAGCGCGATGGTGCCGGGGATGAGGCGCTTCGGAATATCCGACCGCTGAAAGAGCGAGGCGGCCAGGGGATACACCGCGAAGGCCACCACGAAGAGGCTGACGCCGCCGTAGGTAAGGACGGCGCAGGCGAGCACGATGGCCAGGATGGAGCGCGTGCTCCCGACCAGCCCGACGATAGCGCGCGAAATTGCGGCGGCCGCGCCGGAGATTTCGATGAGTTTGCCGAAAACCGCGCCCAGCAGAAAGACCGGAAAATACAATTTCACGAAGTCCACCAGCCGCGCCATGAAAACGTTGCTGTAAAAGGGAAGGACCTGCAGCGGACCGTTGGACAGGGCCACTGCGAGCAGAGCGCAGACCGGCGCCAGCACGATGACCGAGAGGCCGCGGTAGGCCACGAACATGAGGAGGCCCAATGCGAGGAGGATGATGAGGACGTCGATCACGACAGCACTTCCTCCATCGCCTCAGTCAGGCTGGCGCGCAGGCTCGTGTTACAGCGTGCGAAACCGGCCGCCGTGCGGCGTCTCAGGAAGGCCTGCGTGGAATAGCGCACCGAGGAGATAAAGAATTTCTCGGTGTTGGAGCGGACCATTGCGAAGTATGCGTCCTCCGCGGCGGGTGCAACTTCGAAATTGTCATAATTAACGATGACTCGGACTCTCTCGCCAATTGCTGTGAAATAGGCTTCCAGCCCGCTCTGCAGGGCGCGCACTTCGGCGGGCGTGTCGAGGCGCAGGCCCTCGAAATTTACGAAGACCAGCCCTTCCTCCGGGCGGTGCGCGAGCCGCTCGTCGAGGCGCAGTGGGGTGAGATTCGACAGATCCAGGCGGGGAGGGGAGAAGAGCCGCGAATCCATGATGCGCAGGTCCTGGGCGAGGTGCGGGCGGAACGACATTTGCGCGATGACGTCGCGTTCCAGGTCGAGGCCGGGGGCAATTTCCACCAGCGTGACGCCGTGCGGCTCCAGGCGAAAAACGGCGCGCTCGGTGACGTACCAGACTTCCTGGCCGCGTTGGCGCGCATAGTCCCCGCTGAAGGTGATCTGCTGCACTTGCGGCACCGCCTTCGGCGCCTTCCCCTCGGCGTCTACGTGGAGCGCGCTGTCTTCCACGCGCAGTTTCGCGCCGGCCGTGAGCGTTCCCATGAAACACACGAAGCGAGCATTCTGGCTGATGTTGATGAAACCGCCCGCGCCCGCGATCCGCGTGCCGAAGCGGCTCACGTTCACGTTGCCGGCGGCGTCGAACTCCGCCATCCCCAGGAAGGCAAGGTCGAGACCGCCGCCGTCGTAGAAGTCGAATTGCGATGGCTGGGGGATGATGGCGGCGGGGTGCGCCACCGCGCCGAACGACAGGCCGCCGGCCGGCACGCCGCCGATGCCACCGGGCTCGACGGTGAGCGTGACCCGGTCGAGGATGCGCTCCTCGTGCGCGACCGCGGCCACGCCTTCCGGCATGCCGATCCCCAGGTTTACGACGGCGTTGCGGCGCAGCATCTGGGCGGCGCGGCGGGCAATGACCTTGCGCTCGTCGAGCGGCATCGGCTGGCCGACGCGGACGGGTTCGAGCGGCTCGATCTCGCCGGTGTAGGCGGGGTTGTACGGCTCGGCAAACGTCTGCTGATGGTGCTCGGGGGCGGCCACCACGACCGCGTCGACCAGCACGCCGGGGATCTGCACCATCTGGGGATGCACGCGATGACGCCCGGTCACGCGCTCGACCTGGACGATGACGATGCCGCCGGAGTTGCGCGCGGCCTGCGCGATGGAAAGTGCCTCCAGGCTCAGGGCCTCGCGCTCCATCGAAACGTTGCCCTCCGCGTCCGCGGTGGTGCCGCGGAGCAGGGCGACGGTGATGGGGAAGGTCCTGTACAGCAGGTGCTCCTGGCCGGCCACGGTGTGCACCTCGACGATGTCCTCGGTGGTGGCGGAGTTGATCTTGCCGCCTTCGAGGCGCGGGTCCACGAAGGTCTTGAGCCCGACCCGGGTGATGACGCCTGGCTTGCCCGCGGCCACGTCGCGGTACAGGTGGGAGATGACGCCCTGCGGGAGGTTATACGCCTCGATGCGATTCTCGACGGCGAGTCGTCCGAGCGCGGGGACGAGTCCCCAGTGCCCGCCGACGACCCGCTTGACCAGCCCTTCGTGGGCGAGATGGTTGAGCCCGCGGGTCTTGCCGTCGCCCTGCCCCGCGGCGTACACGAGCGTGAGGTTGCGGGGGCTGGCGGTGTCGAGAAACCTCTGCTCCAGGGCGACCGCGAGCGCCTCGGGGAACCCGATGCCGACGAATCCCCCGGTGGCGACGGTGTCCCCATCCATGATTAACTGCACCGCCTGCTCCGCGGTGACGACCTTG
>VGFD01000732.1 GCA_016868975.1 Armatimonadota bacterium
CGTGGCCGCGGTGGAGAAGCGCAACGCGTGGCGCGTCTTCCACAAGGTGAAGCTCAAGGGCGAGCGCGGCAAGGAGCTTTTCGAGCTGGTGGCCACCAACTTCGGGCCCGGCGGCATGCGCATCGAGACGGCCACCCGCCTGAAGAAGAACGACGAGATCAAGGTGCAGGTGCCCCGCGTCACGGTGGCCGACGACACCTTCTCGGTGCGCGTGGTGTGGTGCCGCAAGCGCACCGACGCGGTCCACGAGGCGGGCGTGGTGTTCGCCGGCAGCGAGGCGGAGAACCGCATGTCCGCCGCCCGCTTTCTCCTCGAAGAGTGCAAGCTGTCCATCCAGAATCCGCAAGAAAAGCGCAAGGCGCCGCGAGTGGCCGCGGAGCGGATGTCCGCGGTGTTCGCCACCCCGGACGGGGAAGTCACCCAGGCCCAGGTGATCGACCTGGGCGTGGGCGGGGTGCAGCTTCTCAGCCCGCGGCGCGTGGTACGGGGGACCGACATCGACCTCAAGGTCACCCTGGCCCGCGACCTCCAGCCGATCCTCTGTAAGGGAACCGTGGTCCGCTCCACCGCGGAGGGCCAGCTCAAGACGAGCCAGCTTGCGGTGGCCTTCACCGACGTGCCGAACGACCACAAGGAGCGCCTGGTGGGATTTCTCTCCCGCCTGCTCCGAGGCTGAAGCCTTCCTCCGGTCAGACAGGCAAGCAGAGGACGGCGCAAGCCGCGCCCGGCCAGGCGCCCAGGAAGCGTCCCAGGAGCGCCGAGAGCGCGCTCAAGCCGAGCCGCGCCGCCAGTTGCGCCGCAAGAAATGCCGGCGCACCCTGCGTCCACGATTCCAGAATGGCGCTGAGCAGGCTGGGGGTCGCCGCGGATGCCTCCAGGGGGACCAGAAGAAGCGGGCTCAAGGCGAGCAGCAGGACGGTGGGATCGATAGCCAGGGCTCGCTCAGGCGCAGCGGGCCGTGCCTGGAAGAGCCGCGCCTCCACGCGCTGGCGCGCCCGCGCTTCCCAGCGCGCCGCACGGTCGGCCGCCACCCTTGCACGCTCCAGGCGGCGCGCCCGCTCGGCCAGCGCCCGCTCGCGGTGGGCGGCGTCGCGCAACAGCCGGTGCGCCAGGGCAAGCTCTTCCTGAGCCACCCCGAAACGCGCCGCCAGGGCTTCGTGCCGGTCGAACAGTACCGCCTCGGCTGAGAACAAGCGCCGCCTCCACGTCGATGGTAGCGCAAGAACGCTCCAATCGACCTATCGGCATCTCATGGAAAATAATTCAATGTCCGCGTCGTTCAGTCAGGAAGCAGGCGGCGCACGGCGGCGGCCTGCGCAGACGTCGGGAATATCGCGAGGTACTGGCGATAGTACTGGCCCGCAGCCGAGGGGGAAAGCTTGCGGCCGATCGCATCCATCTTCTTGAGGACGCTCACCGAGCAGGGCGCGTTCGGAAAGCGGCGCACGCACTGCCAGTAGGCGGCCAGCGCCATGCGGCGGTTCAAGTAGGACTCATAGAGCGCCGCGGCCCGCAGGTAGCAGTTGCGGACGGTGTCCGGATCAGTCTGATCGGCCGTCCCGCGCAGGTAGCACTCCGCGGCGGTGAACAGCGCCTCGGGCCGCGACGACATCAGGTACTCGTACATCCCGCCCAGCTCCGACCAGCGCTTGGCATCCCCGCCGGTCAGGGCACGTGCGGCCAGCGCGGCGCGCTGCTGATTCAGCTCTTTGAGAGAAACCTGATCGAGATCGCGGCGCACGATGCGCGCCAGCCGGTGCCGAGCCAGTCGCGCGAACACCGTGCCGGAGAAGCGCCGAGCAAGCTCCTGGTAGCGGCCCTTCGCCTGGTCGACGCGGCCCACGACGTCCTCCAGGATGCTGGCTTCCAGGAGCTTCGAGTAGGGAATGTAAGGTCCGTAGGGCGCCGAGGTCTGCAAGCGCCAAAGCTCGGCCAGAAAGACTTCGCCCTGGGTGTGGAAGCGGTCGCGGACGGCCGCGAGACTGCCCGGGCTCAGGTCGCGCGTGCCCCCGCCGGGCAGGCGGCTGAAGTTGGGAGCCTTGAGCACCAGCCGGTTGAACGCCCTCGTCACCGCGTCCTCACGGGGAACCAGCGGCAGCGGATCGCGATAGCAGAGCACCGCCTCGTAAGGAGCCTGGTTGGCGCCACGGGCCAGCTCGGGCCACGCGATGGAGGCCACGTCGGCCACCACCTGCCGCGGCTGGCGGATCAGGTCCAACAGGCGGACCTCGGCGGCGCCCGGCGCGCCGGTCACCACTACCACCATGTAGCGGTTGAAATCAATATAGGGAGCCTTCGACCAGGCTGCGCCGGAGTCAATCCCCTGGGCGCGGCGGGGGTGGGTGCTCCGCCAGAATGCGCGCCAGGCGGCGTCGTCCGCAATCTTGCGGACCGTGGGCACGCGGGCTTCCACGCTCTCCCCGCCGCACGTGCCGCGCTCCACCATGGTGAACGCCATCTCGTTGACGGCGGGCATGCGGCGCACGACCGGCGCTTTCTGCAAGGGC